>NZ_JARPZC010000018.1:0-46217 GCF_031927985.1 Enterococcus dongliensis | reverse complement strand
AATTAAAATAACGATGGTTCATAGGGTTATCCAATTAAAACCGGAAGGTTAAAACCCTAACTCTAATATACAAGGAGAATGATTATGACATTCGATAACACAAATATGCAATACCGTGTCACACTGGATACTGATTTGAATCTTTTTGTTGTTTTTGATAAGAACAATCAAAAACATGTAGCAACTGGCGTAACGATTGAAAAAGCGGTACAAGAATTGCAAAAAACGAATTAGGAGTGACTTCCCAATGAAAGACGCGAATTTGCGTTAAAAGCACCTGCTGTGAATCCACGGTAGGTGCCTTTTTTATTTCTAATCAACTAAGAGTCTCTGGAACCAGCTGGTTCTAACTATAAAAATACACGTGTAGTTAAAAAAGCTGCGACAAATTGTCACAGCTTTTTATTCTATCTCACCACCATGACGTTGCAAGGTGCGTGATTTACGATATAACCACTAGTAGAACCAACTAATAAGCGTTGGAATCGTCCTTTCCCAGTTGCTCCGACATAAATCAAATCAATCTCATATTTTTGCGGTAATTCTTCTGTCAGTGCCCGTTTAGGATTTCCAATATAGGGAATAATCTCCATATTTTGATAGCGCCCGCGTTCTGCTAATTTTTCTAAATATTGTTTCGCCCGCTCGGATTCTTCTGCTAAAATCTCATTCATCGGTTGTGCACTATTTATAAGCAGACTAGAATCATCGATTATTTGAACGACATACAATTTTGCTTCGTTCCGTCTTGCTGCACCGATTGCTTCAAAAAAAGCTCCTTCTGATTGATCTGATCCATCGACACCTACCATAATATTTTTATATTTGCTGTCCATAGTAGTCCCTCCTATTTAGTAAATCTATTAAAAGATTGTCCTCAACGAATGACGGTCACACTGCACGGCGCGTGATTTACGACATAAGCCGCAGTAGAACCGATTCGCGCTAATCGGATCTCGCCTTTTCCTGTGGCTCCAAGAAAAATCATATCGATCTCGTTGTCCTTAGCAAATTCAATAATTTTTTCTTTTGGACTGCCCAACTCAACGAAAGGCTCTACATTATCTAGTTCTTTACTAGAGGCATCATGAATTTTTTTCAATAGTTCCTTTTCAACCTGTTCTTTTTCTGCCGCATAAATTTTACTAAAAGAAAAAGCACTTGTTGAAAGCTCGCTGTCGTTGATGATTGAAATAACATTCAGTTTAGCCTCATTACGTTTAGCTGCTTCAACGGCTTCATCAAAAGCACGTTCAGAGTGTTCCGATCCATCGACTGCTACTAAAATATTTCTGTACTCACTAACCATTGTAACCGACTCCTTTATTAAATTATAAAGGAAAATCGGAAATCTGTGAAACGAAACCAATTTCTCGTCTCAGTTTCAAGAATTCTCAGCTAGAAGAATCTTGAATTTTTCAATAACAACTTCTTTGAATCATATGTTTGACAAATAATGGAATTTTTTTAATAGAGCTTGAGTAATTCTGATTCCATCAAAGAGTCAGACAAGTATGCCATTCAACATCCAGAAATATTTTGCTGTTCTCTGAGCATTTTTCTTGTATCTATTTTTGCTTTCCGTTATGGTAACAGTAGTTCATTTGTTTATTCGAGTTCCTTCCCAGGACTCCAGCCGTCGTTGCCCTACGACGGCTTTTTTTATTTATCTAAAAAAGAGAACTTTCCCTTCCAAATAAGAAAAAGACAATGAATCGGTTGTTCTTTTTTGGCTCCATTGATTGACTCCTGCCCTTTTTTGCTTCTTTTTTTCTCCATACTATTTGCTCTTTCTGTGTTACACTATGAATTGTGGTACACATTGTAAATGGAGGAAAGGATATGTATAAAGCTAGTTTAAAAAATATTCTCACTCGGAAAGAAGAACGAGTGATTGAACTTCCGTTGATCCCTCGTGTGGGTGAGACGTTACAACTCAGACAACCAGATAAGTTTTTTCTGATACATGGGATTACTCATATAATTGAAGAAGAAACCATCGCATTTGAAATTTTTGTTGAGCCGATTGATCGTACTTATTGGATGAATGAAATTTGATACAAAAAGAGGCATTGCTGAATTAGAGCGATTATCAAAGACGGTCTGCCTAAAAAATAACATTCGTTTTCTGTCAGGCATTTTCTTCCCATAAAACTCATAGTGACGACCTGTTCACTAAATAAACGACCTTAGCAAAAGCTAAGGTCGTTTATTTTTAGGGCTGTTTTTAGAAATTGGTTTTAGGATCGACTAGATCACCATAACTAATGACCGTTGTAAAATCTATTAGGTCAGCTGTTTCGCTTTTTATGATTTTAACGACGGCGGAATTATTCAGTTTATTCTTTACAATTCCTAGTTGCGTTTCCTTTTTATATTCGAAAAACACTTCCTGTCCTATCGAGAAGCGTTCCCCTAAAAAAGAGGGTTGTGGGGATTTGAATCCATAGGTGTTTGCCATTTGAATATCCTCCTTCAACTATTAAAAAAAAGAAGATCGTTTCCGATCTTCTTTTTATCATCTGTCGATAAAATAATTCTTAGTCTTTTACAATGTTTGAAGCTTGTAAGCCACGTTGGCCTTCTTCAACATCGAAAGTCACTGCTTGACCTTCTTCTAAAGATTTGAATCCTTCGCCTTGGATTGCTGAGAAATGAGCAAAAACATCATTGCCATCTTCACCAGTGATAAAACCAAAACCTTTATCCGCATTAAACCATTTTACTGTACCTTTATTCATATAAAGTACCTCCAATTACACATCAAGTGTGTTTATTTGTAATAAAAAATGACGTGTAATAAAAAAGTATCTTAAAGTATATAGATAACCACCTAGTCACATATCAAAGTATTACTTAGTAACCTTAACATGAATACACACAAAAAGCAAAGAAACATGAACATTATTTGTTTTAATTCTTTATAATATTAAGTTTTCCGCTTTTTTCTTAATAAATAGAGACAAATCTGTTTTTATTCTTCTTCATTTATCAATCCATCACCATAAAAGAAAGAGACATTTCTTGAATTTAGACCTTAAAATCCGAACTTTTCAAAGATTATTGGTGTTTTACTCAATGGCTTGAATAATAACTTTTACCTTATCACCAATTGTTTTATTGATTTGTTTTCGAATGTCTTTTCGAATCCCTAAAATATAACAGATACTACCGTCTTCATTTTTTACTCCCATATTGACGATGCTTCCTTGATACATCACGTCATCAAAAGTAGCCTGCACTTTGACACGACCTTTATTAAATTCTTTTCGGATATCATAAGGAAAAATAATGTACGCACCACCTTTGCCTACCTCTGAAGCATGGATTGTGGCTTCGAATTTATATTCTTTCATTATAAAAATCCTCCTTTAGGGTGTGTTGCAAAGTTTTTCTAATGTCTATTTTACGCTATAATTTACTTCCATACTATACAAAGAAAGTCGAAGAAAAATCACCCTCTTCGACTTTTCCCCGTGGGGAGAAATTGAAAATCTATTTAAAGCAGTATAGACAATCAATCAAAAATTGGATGCGTTTATCTATTTTCAAAACTTTGCAACACAACCAATTAATTTATGGTCTAGAGATTTTAGTAAATAAGATTAGTTACTAGAAGAAGGTAAATACTTGGGATTCATCTTCTCAATGTCCATTTGTCCAAAAAAGCTTAGTGCTACATGGTATCCTATCCAGAATAGGATCAAAATGATAGCCACGGCCAATATAATTTTCCATATTTTTTCAAATTAGTTCCTCCTAATATGAGAAGAGTTGTGTTACAAAGTTTTCTAGTGTTTATTTTACGCTATAATTTACTTCCATACTAGCTAATGGAGGTACGATCATGAAGAAGCAAAGCAGGAATTTCCCGAATAGTTGTCGTTAATTGTGTTACACTCAACACAAGAGGTGAAATTTATGCTAAGAACACAAATTGATGTTATTGCTCTAATGAAATCTGTTTCATTGCACGTGGCCGATTCTTTCGACAGCGCGTCTGTTGTTGCAGAATTCGAAACGCCGAAAGAATTACTCGATTATTCTGAACAAAATTTTGATTCAATTTCTGATGAATTTCTGAAGTCTTTCCGCCAAGATTTTCAAAATGCCTATGTTACAGAACTGATCAAACAATTAGAAGAACAAAGTGTGACTTTTGATTAGATTCTACATTTCCATTTTTTATAGAGACTTTTTTAATGGCAGATTCAACAAGCATTTGCATCATTGGAATGAACTAAAATGCTAGCTAAAAAAGCCCGTGCTGGGAACACGGACTGCGACCTTAATTTCTAGGCAAGAAAATTATAACACAGAAATGAGGAGTTAAAAATGGCTAGTTTTTTATTAATAGTTGGTGTGTTAGGGTTCGTTGGTTTCTTTATCCAATTGATTTTTCGCTTGTTTAAAAGACAAGCAGTAAAGTCGACATTGTATGGAATGATCGGTGCTTTTATCGTGCTTATCGCAGGTGGGTTTCTATTATCTCCTGACGAGGATTCTACCGCGAAAAGTAATACCGCAAGTAGTGAAACCATAGTGAGCGCACAGTCCTCCGAAAAGAAAAAAGCCAGCGACGAAAAAGCCAAACAAGAAAAGTTGGCACAAGAACAAGCGATAAAAGACAAAGAGGAAAAAGAACAAGCTGAAAAAAAGGCGGCACAAGAAAAAAGAGAAACTGCCTTGGCAGAAAAAGAAAATACCAAAAAACAGATCAATGCAACGTTACTTTCAACTGAATACTCAGGTACTCAAACAATTGATGTCAACAATGGCGAACCTGTATTTACTGAAACCGACCTTTCTACAACGAACGGTTCTTGGGAAACCTACGGCAATCTAGATGCACTGAATCGCCCTACTGACGCCGAAGCGTTATTGAATCTTGCCATGCAGCTAAAAGAAAAACGTGAACCCCTTACCTTCGATCCCACTGGCTGGCACAATAAAAAATTAAAAAACGGCTACCTTTACAACCGTTCACATTTAATCGGATTTCAATTAAGCGGCGAGAACAACAACCCGAAAAACTTGATCACAGGTACTAGACAATTGAATAGTCCAGAAATGTTGCGTTTTGAATCAGATATCAATTACTATTTGGAGCAAAACCCAGATGCCTTTGTTCGTTACTCTGTTGTTCCTATCTTTAAAGACAATGAATTGGTTGCACGCGGTGTTCACTTACAAGCCCAATCTATCGGCAGTGATGCAATCAAATTTAATGTCTATATCCATAACATTCAAGACGGTGTGACAATCAATTATTCTGACGGTACCAGTCAAGTCAGTCAAGCAGCACAGCCTGTCCAAGAACAAGCTCAAACCAACACCGTTAATAACAACTCACAAGAAGTAGTGACCCAACCGGCTGAAGCAGGCACAATGGTCTATGTTACTCCAACTGGAGAACGATACCACAGTCACCCACATGGGAATGGCAGTTTTTCTCAAACAACACTTGATAATGCCACCGCACAAGGTCTTACACCTTGCCAAGTTTGCTATTAATTGTTAAATACACATAAAAAAAGCCCGTGCTGGCACACGGACTAACCCTCATTTCTGAGAGATGACTCCTAGATTATATCATAAATGGAGGAAAATGGGATTATTTGATGGCTAAATGGGAAATGTGACTCAACATAATAGTGAATCTATATAAAAATAATTACAAGGTGTTCTAATTACTAATGAAAAAATCTGGCGAAATACGTACTATTTGACGTTGTTCCATCTAAGATTGTTTCCTTTTTTCTTATGCCTTTTTCTCACATAGATCAATCCGTTGTTGTACTTTTTTCATTTGCTAACTTAAACTTTAAAAAGGCTGTTGCTGACTGACCTGTCAGAACAACTGGTCTTTCTCTCTTTATAACTGCCATGTCAATCACTCCTTCTTTACACCTTCGTTTTACATGAATTTAATTGTATTTCAAGATATTAGTAGCTATTTAAAGATACTTTAGCATACTTATAGATACTTAAGGAGATCTTATAAAAAAGATGCCCAGAAAAAACGTGCTTTCCTAAAATTATTTTATGTAGAAGAAAACCGATAAATTCCTTAGTACTTTTAAGCAATCATATTCATGACTAGATGCAATCAAGAAATATATCTAGCTAACGTTCAAGTTCAATTAGGTTACGCCGGAAGCCAGATTACTATGGATTTGTCTATTCATATAACCGATAAAAGAACACGTGAGACAGTCGACCAACTTGTTAAATATTTAGACATATAGATTTTTACAGAGTCAAAAATAAAAAATCTGGCAAACACTGCTGAGATTGGTGTCAAGTCAGTGTTTGTCAGACATTAAATTCATATTGGCGGGAATGTGTAGGAATCGAACCTACCCAAGAAGCTCTTAACTCCTCATACTGGTTTTGAAGACCAGAGGGAACACCAGAACCCATCCACTCCCGAAACAAAACAATCATACCATTCATTCGGACTAGAATCAATAACAAATCTCAAAGAAAAAGCCCATGTTTTATTTTGGAGTGTCCATTTCAACGTCAGCAAGTAATTGAACAATCAGGCTGATTATCTCTTGTTAATCATCGGAAAATTCACTAATTTCCTTATTTAAAAAATACGAGATCATCGTCCGAATAAGAACGATCAATGCCAATTTGATAATATCTTGAAACGTTGGATTAATGATTGATTCTATGATATCCGCTACAATCAAAAATTCCAAGCTTAATAAAATATAGCTGCCTAAATAAGCCTTGATGTATTTATTCTTATGTAATACGGATGAAAAATCGGTCCCTCTTTCTCGGATCAACTTAATAACAGAGAAAAATGCACCTACCAGAATAATAAAAATGGATAGAACATTTAGCAGCAAAACAATGGAATGAAAAAAATGTTGGATGACCCCTTCAAAAGCAACCATACTTCTCTACCTCTCCCGCTCTTTTTTTAATTGAGATACTTTTTCAATAAATACACGTTTTAAGGTAAATCATAATCTGATTTACCTTTTCTTAGTACCTTTTAAGTCCGTGATAAGTTTTGTGATTTAAAGTAACTGTTAGAAGTTAATCTTACTTAAACTCTCACTACTTGAAAGGATGATTTTTCATGCCAAAAAATATAAGACAACATGCTCAAGTCTTTTTAAAAGATGCTTTCTATGACCTAGCGATCTTACTTCTATCTCATTTAGTTTATCAAATAATCGTTCGATTATTAAATTAATATGCACCGAAGACACAAATTACGGGACCTCTTTTTGTTTTTTATGTTAGTGGATACTAAAAAAGTTGTGACAGAGAGCTCTCCTGCCACAACTTTTTACTAATTTTTTTGTTTCATAACGATTCCGGTATAAATCCAAATCGTCAATATATAATAGATAAAATATAAAACAAAGAAGATTAAGAAAGGTACCCATAGATTGCTGTAAGGTTCACTTAGCAATGCTTTGAACATTTGGAGTCCAAATAAGACATGGGTGACACCTAGCAGCCCTGGGACTAGGAATAAGATACCGATTTCTTTTTGGATTGATTGTGTCAACAGTTTGCGCCGAGTACCAATTTTTTCCAACATACTATACCGTTGGATATCACTTTTAGCACCAGATAAGATTTTGAACATTAAACAACTTGCTAACATGGTCAAAAAGGCAATCCCTAAGAAGAAGCCCATAAATTCAAAACCGGAGAACAAGGCATTGTATAATTCATAAACCAATGACTTTTGCTCCATCCTTCCCATTTCTTTGTCTAACGTAGGATTTTTGCGGAAATTTTCATTTGCTAAATCTTTCAGTGCATCCTTATCTTTAGCAAAATCAGCTACTGTAATCAAACGTAATTGAGTCGTTTCTCCTGGTAAAACTGCAAATTCTTCACTAGAAACAAATTGATGGTTCTTTGTACGTTGATCGGGTAATTCTAGTGAACGCAATTGATCTGAGGCAGTCACATCTTTAGCCAGTCTTTCCCCAGTATACTGCACTTTTTTAATCGTGCGCCCCTCACCAAATTCTTTCACTAATAAAGGGGTCTGATCAAACTGTTCACGATCATAATAAATAGTATTTGCGTCTTCTTTTTGCTGATAGGCGACATCTATCGTTGGTTTTATTGACTGCAGTTCTGAAGTATCAAAGTTTTGTCCATTATTTAATAGTAAATCATAAGAGGTCGTAGCTTCTGTCATTTTCATGATTTCATTATGAAACCCTAATCCGACGGTGATTGCACCTAATGCTAAAGCAAAAAGCATTGCGACCATCGATAAAATCCGTGTATAATCTTGGATCCTAAAACTCAATTGCGCCAAAGTAAAATTATTTAAATTCTTTAATGCAATTCGATCTCGCCGCTTTAATAGATCTAAAACAAAAATCAAAATCGAATGGAACATAAAATACGTACCTAAAATGATTGTGATCAAAGCTACGATTAGTGCTAGAAAGGCTAATTTCATTACTTGAGTCATCATGAAATAACCGATGGCTAAGAAGATGATCCCTGCGATTACTTCGAGCACTAACGTCAGCGGTTTCCGATTAGCTGGCAGCGGAGTTGCACTAGCTTTTAATAAATTTAAAATCGGTTTTTTCACGATGGTCATAGCATTCACTATCGCTGCTAACAAAAAGATTGCTGTGAAAAAAAGCAATGTAAAGACCGTTGCTGAGGAACTGATTGCTGTGAAGTGAGTAATCTTGATAGCTAATTGATTGATCAATAATTGTTGCACGACACTACTTAACCCAATTCCCAAAACAATTCCAACGACTGTTGCGCTAACACCTACGACAAATGTTTCAATAAAAATTAATTGCGCAATCTTACGCCCTTTTGCTCCGAGCATCATAAACATCGCATAGTCTTTTTGCCGCATCGTCATTAAAAAGGAATTGGCATAGACGATATAAAGAAACGTTATGATTGAAAGTAATACCGTTCCTAAATGAAAAATGATTACAGCAGATGATACCAACGAATTATTTTCTAAAAAGTTTTTGTTCGTCGCGATTGCTTCGAACATATAAAAAATCCCAGATGCAACAACTAAACCGGAAAATAATACGATGTAGTCGCGTAAACGTCCTTTAATCCCAGTAAGCGATAATTTTAAAAGCATTGAAAATCCCTCCTACTGTTCCAGATTTCCAAGAATGCTTAGAATCTGACGATAGAAAGCTTCTCGTGTTTGATTTTCACGTTTGACCTCTTGATAGATCACTCCATCTTTGATGAACAATATCCGTTGACAATAACTTGCAGAAAATGGATCATGCGTCACCAAAAGAATTGAGACTTGATCTTCTTGATTTAATTCTTCCATTGTATCCAATAAATCCCGCGCACTATTTGAATCCAACGCACCTGTTGGCTCATCACCCAGCAAGATCGTCGGTTGGGTCACTAAGGCACGTGCTGCTGCTACCCGTTGTTTTTGTCCGCCAGAAATTTGAGCAGGATAACTAGTTAAAATCCCGTCAATCGATAAGCGTTTAGCTACTTTTGCTACCCGCTGATGGATTTCTTTGCTTTTGACCCCTTGAAGCGATAAAGGTACAGCGATATTTTCTGCTGCCGTCAAATTTTCTAATAAATTGAAATCTTGGAAAATAAATCCAATCTCATGGCTGCGGAAATCGGCTAATTGATTGCCTGATAATTTTGTTACATCGGCCTGATTGATTCGAATCTTGCCTGCAGTTGGTTTGTCCAACGTGGCTAACAGATTCAACAATGTTGATTTTCCAGAACCTGATGCTCCCATAATCCCGATGAATTCGCCTTTTTCAACTTCAAAAGAGATGCCTTTTAACGCTTCTGTTTTTTTCTGATTGCCTTTTCCATAAGTCTTTTTTACTTCATTAACTGATACGATTTTTTCCATGTTCACACTCTCATTTCTTGTTAAAAGAATTATTTTTAATCTGTCTACGAATTTAGAAGCCTAATTTTTCTAACGCTTTATCTGGCACATCTTTTTGTGCGACTTCCTCATACGAGGTGACGCCCTTTTTATTATTCCAAGTTACTTTAAGAAATGCTTCTTTCCGCAGAGGACGATCTTTTGTTGCATTGAATGTTAATTTTTTGGCCTTCCCATTATTGTCATACCCTTGTAATGTATATTTATAGTCGACATAAGAATTTCCATTATCATCTTTACTCTCAACTCGTTGTCCATCTGTAGTAATTTGAACATAATAATTATCGCCGCTAGATACAACTTTTTGTGCGACTTGTACGCCAATGATGACGATGACAACTAAGCTGATGAATCCAATCAAAAATTTTTTCATAATTGATGACTCCTTTATCATTTTCTAAAGTAACTATACAAAAATCTTAGATTATCAACCATTGAAAGAACCTAAATTCAACTAACAAATTTGTCATCTTGAAAAAAGACACAAAAAAATAAGCCAGCCTCAACATAAACACTTGTTGACACTAGCTCATTTTGGTAATTCCAGACTAAGTACCTTAGCCTTAGAAACTATTCAAACTCATTTTACTGCAAAGCGTTTCATTTGCGGCAATTTGATGAACCATGCGACTAATAAACACGAAACAATCTTATCAACGACATTCCCCGTTACTGCGCCCCAATACGTCGCACTGATCATTTCTTTTCCTGAAGCTCTCAAGGCCATGATAACAACATCTGTTCCTGATCCAGTGAAACCGCCGAATAAGGCTAAGCGAATCGGTGCACCAATCATTGGACAAATAAACGCCAATAAAACACCTGCAATCAAGGCTTTTTTATAGCCAAATCCGTTTTTAGCGATAAGGGCAACTACAATCGCCACTGCGACATTAACCAACGCAAATGGAATTGATAACGGACCACTGATTAATCCCATTAATAAATTCGTTGTTACACCTGTCAAAATCCCATATCCCATACCAAAATTTGCTGCGATAAAAATTGTCCCCATCGTATCTAAAAACAACAACGGAATTTTCATCATTGATACTGCTTCACCTAAAACTACATTCAATACTACTGCGATGGCGCACATCGCGATTACTCTTGCTTTACTATTGTTCATTTTTTCCCCTTATTTCTATTAAGTTTTTTATACTGCGGTTCCCATTAAAATTCAACCAACTATCCTCGTTCTAAAAATAGTTGCAACTGCTCATGAAACGCTCCTTGATCTTGCTCACTGTACCATGTTGGGACTTCTAAATAATTTGTAGAAAGCTGAGCTTCTTGACACTTTGCGAAAAATTCTTCCATCAATACTCCTCGTTGCCCGCTGATAGAACAATTTGGACTTTCATTGATTCCGATTACACCAAGATAGTGATAATTTTCCGCTTGATACGCTTGAATCTGTTGGATCATTGGCTGTAACATCACTTGGCATTTCTGACGAAAATCTGGTAACTCAGAATATTCTTCATAAGACATCGGCGGGCGATTTCCGCCTAAAACTAAAAATTCTGGACACGGTAATTGAATGATTGCAATCCCGCGACTTAATAACTCGATTGCAAAGGGAAATGCGCCTCGTGCTCGTTCCCACCCATGAATTACGGCATTTTGATTCAAAATACAATGTGACACAGCGACTAATTTCTTCTCTGGTTGAATAGTTTCACCTCCTAATAAACATTTATGATGCTATAAAAAAATCTCCTGTAAACTTTCTTGAATCAGTGAATATTCTTCGGGTGCGATTGTTCGCAAGTCCAAGAAATTACAGTCATTTTTTATCCGGGTAATAATCGGTGTAGCTGATAGGCGTAATTTTTCTTGTAAAGCATCTGCAGAAAAATGTTCACCGCTCAACACAACAGCATATGTCGGTAGTAAATGTTCTGGATAAGAGCCACCGCCGATTTTACTGCTGTCTTTTTCGATTGCCACATTTAAGCCGCTGATCGGACGCAACCGTTCCGCAAGTTCATTGGCTTTATCTAAACACTCTGACTCACTTAGGCCGATCATGTGTAGTGTAGGAACAGCTTCCACTGCTTCTTTTTCATCAAGATATAAAGACAATGTCGCTTCCAATGCACTCAATGTCATCTTGTCAATCCGCAAAGCTCGCAACAATTGATTCTTCTTCATCTTTTCGATGTATTCACTTTTACCGACAATAATCCCCGCTTGCGGACCACCTAGCAATTTATCGCCGCTAAAAGTAACAATATCACAGCCCTGATCCAAAACTTCTTTGACTGTCGGTTCATACGGCAGGCCAAAAGGACGCATGTCGAGTAACAAGCCGCTGCCTAGATCATTAATCAATGGTAGATGATGTTGGTGAGCCAACTCAGCCAAGTCGCTTAATTCGGGACTTTCAGTAAAACCAACAATTCGATAGTTGCTTGTATGCACTTTTAAAACTGCACCGGTCTCTTCTGTCAACGCTCGTTCATAATCGATCAAATGAGTTTTATTCGTTGTCCCAACTTCTACGATTTTCCCACCACTTGAAGTGATGACGTCTGGGATCCGAAATGCGCCCCCAATCTCTACTAATTCACCTCGAGAGACTAAGACTTCTTTTTCTTGAGTCAATGTACTCAAAACCAATAAGACTGCTGCAGCATTATTATTTACGACTAAAACATCTTCTGCTCCTGTGAGTTTCTTCACGATTGAGACCAGATGGCTGTAACGTGATCCCCGCTTCCCGTTTTCTAAATCAAATTCCAAATTTGAGTAATGAAAACTAGTCGCTAGTAATTGTTCTTGGACCTTTGGACTCAATGAAGAACGTCCAAGATTCGTGTGGATCACTGTTCCCGTTCCATTGACCACTTGTCGCAATGAAAATTGTTTTTCTTCTAATTGTTTATGGACCAATGCCAAGACCGCTGCTTGATCAATCATTGTTTGCCGTGTGCCTGCTACAACTTCTTTGCGAAGAGCGGCTAAGACTTGCTGGATGGTCTCCTTTGCTTTTCCATGTGGATAATTAGAATCGATTTGTTTTAACAGCGTATCCACCGAAGGTAAGTTCGCTAAAATTTGTTGAATCTCTTTTGACATAATCCCCCTACTTTCTTAACGTGACGCCAACTCTTGTAATGCTTCTAAGACTTGATCAATCTCAGCCTTAGTAGTAAAACTGGAAAGCGACAAACGGACTGTTCCGCGATCAGCAGTTCCTAACGCTTCATGCATCAATGGCGCACAATGATAGCCAGGTCGAGTAGCTATTTGATAGTCTTCCCATAAAAGTTCACTGACGACAGCTGATTCAGCATCTTTAATGTTGATGGAAAAAACTGCTACCCGCGGACTAGTAAAGTCACCATAGATTGTTACTCCAGCAATTTTTTGTAATTCTTGATAAAAATAAGACCCCAAATCAATCTCTGAATGTTGTTCTTGCACCCATTGGATACCAGCTGCAAGTCCTGCCAATCCTGGAATATTCAACGTGCCGGCTTCTAACAAAGTCGGCAATTCTTTAGGTTGGACTTTAGAAAAAGATTGCATCCCATCGCCGCCAGTAATGACTGGCTCGATCGGTAGGTTCTTTTGCAGGCAAACACCGCCTGTCCCTTGTGGACCATATAAGGATTTGTGACCAGTAAAACAAACTGCTGCGACCTTCCCATCACTAAGATCAATGGGAACAACTCCTGCTGTTTGTGAAGCATCGATAATCAAGTATACTCCTTGTTTGTCACAAAAATCTTTGACCCATTCAAGATCTAAACGATTGCCGGTTACATTACTGGCATGATTACAAATCACCGCTTTTGTTTCTGGACGGATTTTTTGGGTGAATTGTTCATAATCTAAGCGCCCAGTTACAGCCTCACTAGTCACCACATCAAAACTTGCACCTTGGGCTTCCAATTGATACAACGGGCGCAAAACTGAATTATGCTCCCAATCCGTTGTAATCACATGATCTCCCGGCTGAATCAATCCCTTTAAAACTTCATTCAAAGCAACCGTTGCATTGTTAGTAAAAGCGACTTCATAATGGTGATCGGCTTTAAACAAGTCTTTAATTTTTTTACGAGCCGTTTCTGCTACGCGAAAACCAGCTAACGAATAGCCATGAGCTCCACGTGATGGATTGCCATACGCACCTTGTAAAATATGTGCTACTGCTTCGGCTACACTTGCCGGTTTCTGGGCAGTCGTAGCGGCATTATCCAAATAAATCCCCATCTATGATCCTTCTCTCTTCAGTTATATCTTTTTTGTCTAATAAAATAGTTATGAAATCAACTTATTTTACCTAATACGCGATAATTTTCCACGCGTTTTGTGATTTCTTGCTTATCCATGTATTCTAAGATCAGCATTGATGATTTTCGACTAGACTTCGTTAAGTCACGAAAATCACCTAAAGTCATTTGGTTATTTTCCATGATATATTCACGGATTAAATTCACTGCTTGATCAAAAATTTTGCCTAACAAGACATATTCATGCGTCAAAAAGACCACTGAGTCGCCATTTAATGCTTCCAGAACCTCTTCTGCATTTTTATCCAGCTCAAATAATTCTTCCTTTTTAACCGGTGTATACCCATTTTTAGCAAGTGTCTGTTCGATTTTTTCCTTGGCGATTTGTTGGTATTTATTGAAAGACACGTTGAAATCTACTAAAGCCAATTTGTCGTTAGCTTCTTTGACTAGCATTTCTTTCATCAAAGCAATCAATGCAGAAATTTCTTTTTCAGCTAAGATCCCTCGCATACGAGAACGAAACTCTTCTAACGGCATCCCAAAACGCAAGCGATATTGTTTATGGTACGCTGACAAGATTTCCGTGGCACGATCAGCTAATTTTTGATAGCTGGCCTGAGCCAAATAGCCGGCTTTTGTTTTGATTACACGACCTTCGGCTTCCATTTCGACTAAGATCGGTTGCAACTCTTCTTTAGCCACTCCTAAATATTCCAGTAATGCCTTTTCATTGGTAAAAGGTTGTTTTTTGTTGATTAAGAAATCGGTGATTAATTCGTCCAAACTTCCTTCTTCTTTGGCTTTTAGACTTTCAAGAATCTCAACTTTAAAACGGCGATGTTTATGCGGTGCAGCATCTAAGACCTCTCCGCCAGCAATGGTCTGCATAGGAGAATACGAGCGTAAAATAAACCGATCCCGCTCTTTAACTGCAACTTGTTCTTCTAACCGTAATTGTAAAAAGCCTTCTTCCCCTGGTCCAATCCAATCAATACCTAAAGGAACTGTACGAGCCATAACTTCACGCGTACCGATCAATAAGCGAACACGATCCCACAGACCGATTCCTCCAGCAACTTCCGGTAAACAAGTAACTTTCACATCCAACATCCAAGTATCTTCCAACTTCTCTGAGACTGATAACACATCGCCGCGTTTGATATCATCCATAGCGATATTTGCTAAATTCAAAGCTGTGCGCTGACCAGATTGTGCATTTTTCACATCAGTTTCATGGACTTGGATATTTCTTACCCGTGTCTTCTTTTCACTCGGATAAAGATACAGATCATCTCCGATATTGATGGAACCATCTAATAACGTTCCCGTTACTACCGTACCAAATCCTTTTACACTAAAGACACGATCTACATTCAAGCGAGCCAAACCACTTTCAGAACGTTCTTGCACTTCTTCTGAACGGGCTTGAATCTTTGTCAATAATTCTTTGATTCCTGTACCTGTCACCGCATCTGTTTCGATCAATTCAGCATCCGCCAATGGAGTATCTGCTAATTGATCACGGATATCCTCAATCACTAATTCTTTTAACTCTGGATCGACAGTATCGACCTTAGTTAACACAATCAAAAAATCTCGAATTCCTAATAACGTCAAAATATCAATGTGTTCTTTCGTCTGGGGCATGATCCCTTCTGCGGCATCGATCACAAGCAAGACTAAATTAATCCCAGGCAGTCCAGCGACCATATTTTTAATAAATTTTTCGTGTCCTGGTACGTCTACGATCCCAACACGTTTGTTGTTCGGCAAGTCTAAATAGGCAAAACCTAAATTGATCGACATTCCGCGTTTTTTTTCTTCCTTTGTTGTGTCTGTCTCAATTCCAGTCAATGCCTTGATCAAAGTCGTTTTTCCATGATCGATATGCCCTGCTGTCCCAATCACAATATTTGCCATCTATTTTTCCTTTCTTATGCTGTATTCTGTCTTTAGACCATCACGAGTCCCATGATAAAACCCTTCTGAAGCAATCTCTGCACTAGCAAGCAATGAAATTAAGGCATCTTCTTCTGCTAGTGGATATTTCAAAGAAAAGCCACAACTAGCATGAATCTTTTCCGGTGTGGGAATGATTCGAACAGCAAGTTGGGCTTCCTTTGCGATTTCTTCAGCTTTCATGGCTTCTCGGGTTGAATAAAACAAAGCAACCCCGTATGTTTGCATAAAAACTGCTCCTTTATGGTTTCACGATTTTTGGTGCTTGACGCATCATTTCTACGATACGATACATGTTAGTAACTTCTCCTACAGCAGCTGTCAATTCATAAAAATTCAAACAAGCGCCACAAGCGTAGATTTCCACGCCTTGTTCCGCCATATTTTTTAAGTCTTCTAGTGAATCAGATCCTTCGGCAACTGAATGAACACCACCATTATAAAAAATAATTTTTTTAGGTAGGACATCTTGTTCAGCAACAGAATAAATGAACCCTTTTAACAAGTTTTTCCCTAATTCATCTGATCCACGACCCATTACATTAGTATCCACTACTACGATATAATCGTCAACCGTCTCTACTGGTTCTGCTACTTGCGGTGCTTCTGTCGTCAGCTCAGTATTCCCTTTTGAAATCACAACAGTATAATGGCTCGGTGCATCTTGATTCATTTGATAAAGATAACCCAGTTGTTCCGCCATTTTTTTCAAATTTTGTGTTGCAATCTCATTGTCTACTACTGTTTGGACAACTTTGTGTTCCCGTAAAGCTTTCTTTGTTTCGATTACAGGTAACGGACACGCCTTGCCTAATGCATCTATCTTAAACATAATTAGTATCCACCTTTCTAATAAACGATCAATTCTGTGTCTTGTTTTTCAATGACCTGTCCAAAATCTTGAGCTGGAATATCAGCCGCTTGCAATTCTTGCAATAGTGTTGATACTTCCTCAGCAGGGACACTGACTAACAAACCGCCAGAAGTTTGCGGATCAAATAATAATTCTTCGATCCCAAAATCATCAATTTGAAAATCGATCTTAGCTTCCATATAATTTCGATTCCGCTGACCACCAGCCGTTAAAATAAATTCTTTTGCACCTTGGTAAGCTTCTTCAAAATAAGGAAGATTTTTAGATTGAATCTCTGCACTGAAGCGGTCATTTAACATCTCATGAAGATGCCCAGCTAAACCAAACCCAGTGACATCAGTACAACTATTGATTGGATATTTACGAATGATATCCATTGCGTATTTATTCAGTGTCTCCATACTCGTGGTGGCTTTCACAAACGCTTCTTCACTAATTTCTTCTGCGCTATAGCCCACAGTAATGATACTTACTCCTAACGGTTTAGTTAGAATTAAGTGATCTCCAAGCTGACAAGTATTGTTTTGATAAATCTTATTTGGATCAATCGTTCCTGTGACTGACAAGCCATACTTCACTGATTGATCATGGATCGAATGTCCGCCAGCTAAAATCGCTCCCGCTTCTTGTACTTTTTCAGCACCGCCACGTAGAATTTCCTTTAAAATAGATAAATCTTTTTCTTCTGGAAAGGCAACGATATTCAATGCAGATAATACTTCGCCACCCATCGCGTAAATATCGCTCAATGCATTTGCCGCTGCGATTTTACCGAAAAGATAAGGATCTGTCACCATCGTTGGGAAAAAATCCAACGTTTGAATGATTGCTAAATCATCACGTAGTTTAATAACAGCTGCATCATCAGTCGAATCAAATCCTACCAACAGATTCTCATTAGTTTCTTTAGGCAGATCCGCTAATAAATCACCTAAATTCCCTGGTCCGATTTTTGCATTGCAACCACCACAGACAATTAATTGTTGAACGGTCTCCATCTGTTCCACCATCTTTCACGTTTTCTATTATAACAGGTTGTTTTTTGTTTCTCTATGTAAATTTTGATCAGGTTTTATGCTTAAATAAAAAACGATTTCCTTCATTAAATAAAACGATTTTAATACTATGCACATAGTACCATAAATCATCCTGAATGTTTTTATATTCACAAAAAAATTAATGATCTTTTTAGTTTATTTGACCTATATTGAATCCTCCCTCAATGAACTCGTTACTAATCAAACAATTTCTCACAAAAAAACTACTTGCCTTTATTAGACAAGTAGTTGGAGAGAACTTTTTAGTCTACAGCAACTGCTGGTTTCCGACTTTTCAAGATATAAGTAATCCCAGTGTAAACGATGACAACAATAATGATCCACGTCAAGATGTCTAAGTTTAATCCAGTGACGAATTTTGCAGCAATGATTACCCCAATAATTCCGCCGATTGTAATTGCTAAACTAACTTTCCGGGCATAATCGCCCTCTTTGACAAAGTTGATACTTGCAACCGGCATCAAGCCAGCACAAGAACCCATCATAACTGGAAAGGCTACTAGTGGGCTCAACCCTAACATATAAACCATTGCCATACATGGTGCGTATAAGCCTACACCAATTGTCATCAAAGCGCCCAAGATAAAGTTAACGACAACACCGATCACTAATTTAGCTCCTGTCAAAGCAGTCGCTGTATTTCCTTCACCGAGCATGTTCAACATACCTGTTTGACGAAGTCCCATCAGTACTGCCGTGATAATCAATGCCCAACCCATCCAAAATTGAACCTTTTTCTCAGGTAATTTTGTAACGAATTTTGAACCGACAAATGAACCAACAGTTGCAGCAATGATTAAAGAAAACAAAGTGACTGGAGAAACTTTTACCACTGTCGTAAAGATAAAAGCTTCCACTAACACAGGAATCGCATGAGCGACATTTAGTGTCCCTGGTAATAGGCGGTCATGGCCTAACTGTTTCGTAAAATCTAACAACATAGCCGTTGGAGCAAAACTCCCGATCCCCAACGTATCTAAAAAGTCAGTGACAAAGCCGATAATTCCAGAAACAAACCAATTCCCTTTGCCCAGATCACTCTTGTGTTTGACTAAGTCACGCCCCATTACAAAAGTGTGCATCAGCATTAAACCAACGTAAATCACTAATAATAATGTTACCATCTTATCCCTCCTTCATCTTTATCCTAAAAGAAACCCTTCTTTCAAGGAATCTTTCGGATCAACTAAAAATGTGTTGTATCCAGTGACATACGCAGAACCTGTAACGCGAGGAATAATTGCTTTATACCCTCCGACTTCTGCTTCTTCAACGATTTCGCCTTTAAATTTCGTACATAAAATACTTTCATAAACAAAAGTATCGCCGACTTTCATTTCACCCTTGCCATATAATGTTGCAAGTTTAGCACTTGTTCCAGTTCCACATGGAGAGCGGTCCACTTGACCGTCACCAAATACAACGACATTTTGATACGTTGCATCTGGACTAGTTGCTGGACCAAAAAATTCAACTAAATCAACTGTTTTAATGTGTTCCAAAGTTGGATGTTGAATGTCGATCTGCTCATTTACAGCATCACGAATAATCATACCTAGATCGTTGAATTTTGAAGCATTTTCTGGTTTTATTTCCAAACCAACTGAAGCTGCTGGTAAGATTGCAAAGAAACTTCCGCCAAAAGAAATGTCCATTGTTAATTCACCAAGTTCAGGGACGTTTACGGTTACATTTTCTTTGTAAAGGAATGATTCCACATTTTCAAATGAGACAGATTCTGCTGAATAATCTTCATCTAAATGAACTGTTCCGTGAACGATTCCAGCTGGTGTATCTTGAACGACTTTCACTTCACGATCGCCTTCTTTTACTTCGACCCATCCTTGCTCAACTGCTGATGACATCGCTGCAATCGTATTATGACCGCACATATTCAAATAACCGCCTGAATCCATAAAGACGATTCCATAGTCTGCTTCTTCATGAACCGGTTCAGTAATAAAGGCACCAAACATATCCCGGTGTCCACGTGGTTCTAGCATCAACATTTTACGCAAGTCGTCTGCTTCATTTTCTAAGTATGCTCTTTTTTCAGCCATCGTATCACCAGGAAATTTGGGAATACCACCGATAATTAGTCGAGCGGCTTCACCTGCTGTATGAGTATCGATCGCTGAGATCATTTTTGATGTTTTCATGATTGCCCTCCTTATTTCTTATCTTCATACTATAAAAAATAATTCCGTTTGATAATCTTTTATAATCAGCGGAGTTGCTGATTATCTTTTCGCATTTTTAGTTTAATCGACGCAAGTGCTTTTATTGCGTCTTGATGATTGATAGTATTTTCACCAACTACTTCTGTTTCGATCCCTTTGACTGATTTATTAAAATCTAAAACATGCTTGGTAAAGTCATTTTCTACTACAAACTTTGCTTGTGTACCAATGAACTTAAGACCAATCACGCTAATATCTCGACGACCAATTTCTTCTAAGGTATTCGCAAAATCTACGTCTGAATTCCCCCAGCCGTCTGTTGTGACAATCACACCATTTGTGCGCATGCCTTCCAGCCACGCAGCTGAACGCTGGCCGACTAGATATTTCATCACGTTGCTTTGCGGTGTCCCCACTACTACGACTCCTTGAAAGTCGATGTCTGGGTCCTTACTTAGAAGGTCCACGAGCGGATCTTGAAAATGATGTAGTGAAGTTTCTTTTGTTGATGGACCAATCCCCATAACGCCACCACCTATCCATTATTCAGTTAGACCATGGAACGAATCGCTCCATCGCGATATTCATTCGCTGTTAAAAAGACCGGCATATTATTCATATCAATAATTGAACATCCACCTTTGAAGCCACTTGGTTCATTGGGATAAAGCAACATATCATACATTGCCCCTTGACCAGCTACCTGTTTGACTAAAGCAACTTTGGGCTTACCCGGATGAGCATTTTCTTCATAGACATGAGTCTCACAAGCATCTTTTCCTTCTAACATTTTCATCCTATCACGAATTTCTTGAACAAACTCATCCACAATCGCAAACATTTTAAGACAAAGTTCACGATTAAAAGGAGTCCCCTTTTTCGCTAAGAGATCTACTAAAATTACGTAATCCTCGGCGCTAGGCGTCCCTGCTTGATTCAATACTAAATGATCACGCAATACTCCCTCAGAAGAGCCAAATTCATGCATTTGTTCCCCTTCTTCAATCGCTCCAGTCATGATGACCGAAACTCCGGTAAGTGTATGCGTGATCCCTGAACCCAACACACCCAACACCTTCGTGGAAATCGGAATGATATCCATGATGGTGTTGGTTTCAACATCATGTTGATGTGGTGGGAGCAATCGAATCGTCAGCTTCTGAATAACGGCGTCTTGGCAGTCAAAGTCTTGCTTGATTTGTAAGCGAGTTGGCTCAATATGAAAGTCGCTACCTACAGTGACTTCACTCATATGAAAAACTTTGATCTTTAAAGTTTCGCCTCTCATTATTCACACCTACTTTTTAGACGTGGGCAATGTATTCATAAGGTAATGGAACAATTTTCCCTGGCGTTTCGATTGATACTAAATTTTTCAAAGTATCGTGTAAGATACCTAATTGCATTTCAATGTTATGTGGTTCGCCAGCGTTTGCTCCCATTGGTACTCGAGGTGCTACGGCTCTTGGTGAACCATTTTGCCGTACTACTGGTGGTAATGCGGCGATTAAAATAGTAGGAATCCCTGCTTCCTCAATAGCTCTCTGCACGATCACGGCAGTTCTATGACAGGTTCCTCAGCCAGCGGTCAATACGACTGCGTCGACTTCTTCGTCAACTAATTTTTGAGCGATTTCAGGACCAGTAACATCGTGAAATGCGTCTTGGTCTCCACCACCACCCATAAAGCCGTAATGCATAGGTGCTGCTTCTTTAATGAATCCTTCTTTAACTAGATCGTGTAAACGATCGATTGGAAACATTGAGTTTACGTCACGGTTCACATCGGCATTATCATATCCTCCGTGTGATACCATCAAGTCATCGCTAGGTGTCGTATTAGGAATTTCACGATACGTTGTATCCCCAGCTAAATTAAAGCGTTTGTCTGTTTTTAAATGAACACCCGCTGCAGTTGCTAATGCAACACGCATTTCTTTAAGCTCTTTTTTGACAGGAGTAAAGACAGATTTCGGTGTGATTGGCACAAAGATTTCTGACTGTAATCCTTCAAACACTGTTAAGCCCATGTGTTAATTCTCCTCTCTGCTATCTGCTTCTCGTCTTTTTTCATTTTCCAAACGGCGGCGTTGATGCTCTTTAATAGCATCAACATAATGCGCGTTTGGCTCTTCTTCTAGTACTTCTGGATAGGTCATCAAAAAACCAACCTCTTGGCCGATCTCTAAATCATATTCAGAAATAATCATTCGACGAGGTATTTTCAGTTGTCCCAGACGTCCTTTGATATCGATTGTAACACTGGCATCGTGGATTTCCACTAGGATTCCTTCAAACATTTGCTCAGTCGAAGTATATTTGAGTTTATTGATTCTATCCATTGCTTCACCTTTAAGCCTTAATCTTTTTCGTAGATTTCTTGACGTTTCTTACTCTTAGGAAGAACTTGTTCATTGTCCACAAGATTAATTTTCTTTCCTGTGGTTTTTTCAATGATTTCAATGTTATTCGCTTTTACATTAGGATTCCATTTACGTTCAGCAGTTTTAATTTCGCCGCCACCCATTAATGTTTTCAACATTGCTAAATCACGAATAGCATCTTCTTGACACAATGTGTTGTTAGACAAGATTTCGTTTTCGATTCCTTGTTTTGATTTATTGTTGTCAACCATCGCACCCATTTCTGAGTTTCCTACAACCAATGCTCCTTGAACAGCAGAGTAAGAGTCACCAACAACTTTTATACCACGTTTTCCGATTTCTTCAATATGTGATGCGAAATCGATGTGATTATTACCAAAACCTTCCGTCGTTACGATTGCTCCATCGATATCCATCGCTTCGATAGTCATTCCTAGACGTTTTGAAACATAATACTTTTCAGTATTTGCTTGTGGTGAACCAACAAACATAATCCCTACTAGATCGATTTCTTCATCAGCCATTGCTTCTTTGACTAATGGTTCTCTCCAGTAATGACGAGAAGTTTCTTTTGATGCAGGTCCGATACATGTTAACGCATGTAAACCGCCATCTAAAACTTCTGTTGGAGCTAACATAATTGGTAAGTTTCCTAGGTCAACGTTTGGTTTTGCCCCTAGTGTACCAACTGGTTCGATTGGCATAATCAAGTTATCGTGCATTGCACCTTGACCCATGATTTCTTTCACGATCAAGACTTTTTTATTGCCAATACGGCGTTTTTGTACGATCTCTTCTGAATCAACCACTAATGAGTCATCCGCTTTTTTCAATGCTTCGCGAATTTCTTGCGTGATATGATCAGATACATGGTGAGCGGCTAATGGACCAGGACGTTCCATGTTTGCATGTTCTCTGATTGTTACTTGTGTTTTAATGAAAATTTCGCCTTTATCTGGTGCGCCAGGACGTCCCCACATGATGTTACGGTCTAATTCACCTTCAGATGAACCGAATTCACCGATTTGAACACCATTTGCGTCTGTACCTGTAACTACCATAACTACGCCATCTAAAACACGGGTGATCCCATGGCCAATATCGCCTTCAACTTTGGTAGCGATTGGCTGAACATCCATGATCGTTTCACTATATTCACTATATTTATCTGGTGTGATGATTTCTAAAGTCATACTTTCAACAAGCTCTTCTAGTTCAACAGCATCTGCACACATTTCTTCCATGTTGCGTAGTGTCAACGTTGTGCCTTCGATTTTTGTTTCTTCACCAAAGACAATCTTGTCAATTTTTAAGTGATCATGACGTACTGAACGAATCACTTTTTCTTCTACTTTTGCTTCTGGTGCTGCAACTTCTGCAGTAGGTGCCGGTGCAGCTGGAGCAGCTGGTGCTGGTGCAGCCGGAGCTACGCCTACTTGACCTGCTACAGACATCGGTACTTCTAAGTCGATACCGCGACCTTCAGCAATATGGATCTTGATCGTTTGTCCACCCACTGATGCCACTGGGGCAACTGGTTGGACTGGAGCGATCGGTGCTTCAACTGGTGCTTCTGGAGCTGTTTCTTCTGCTGCTTCTGGTACTTCTTCTGCAACTTCAACAACACCATCTAATAATTCTTTCGTTAATGGAACCAACGCATCCGTTGTTTCTTTCAATGTCGTGCCAAGTACTTGTTCGATTGTTAGAGTATTGTCAGGTAATTCTAGTAAGCCTGAATCCTCTAAGTCTGGGAAGATCACTGGATCTTCTAAGTCATCTGGTGCGATTACTTTGCCTGCTTCCGCACGGCAACATAATACTGCAGGGTCTTTGGCATGCTCTTTAGCAGTTTCTGCTGTAATAGACATTCGTTAAATCCTCCTAAATTTTAAATTAATGTTTAGTAGTAGGTAATTTACGATATAGTCTGTGACCATCTGCCCGCAGTACATGATCTGTATGATGATAAACCGGAACTCCTAACCTAGGAGCTACACCCATAACGGTGTTCGTTCAATCGGAACAAGATCCGGTCATGATTACTTCTGCACCTTGTTTTTTCAAGGACATTACAGTTGCAGCTTGACCTGGACAAATACCCGGCAGGGCACATCTATATCTTCCATTTACTTCTACCATTCGCTTGCAGCGTTCTGCAGCGACAACTTCGGCACCCATGTTATTAGCAATCTCAGTCATCCGTTCAGCAGAACCTCCGCATTCACAGATCAAAAGACCAACTTTACGTGTTTCTTGTGGGAAAGGCATTGCAACTAACACACCACCACTTGTTTTAGTGATTGGTGTCATTTCATCGCCGCTTCTTCCGGTCATAGGTCCGCCAATTACGATTTCACCGTGCGGTTCAACATAGCCGCCCACATTATTGATCAATGTTTTGACTGGTGTTCCAATTGGGACATCAACAAAGACTGTTTCTTTTTGTTTTACTCGTCCAGAAACGGTAACATCTTTATCGATGAAAGGTTTCCGATCTTCGATTGCTTCTGCGATACGTTTGATCGTTTCCACGTTATCGATGACAGCACCGACTTCTGTTGGAAGTTGGCCTGGATTCAAAACAATATCCATTACTTCACGAACGATTACTCGTTCATCACCAGCTGGATACATATCAGGTAATTGATAAACATCTAGTGTTGGTTCATTCGCAACCGCTTTTAATAACCGCAGTACTAACTCACGATGTTTGCCTTTTACAGCAATCACGCCTTTTGGTGCTTTAGTCATTTCCATGCAATATTTCATTCCACGGATCAGTTGTTCGATATGTTCGTCCATTTGTTTTACATTATGAGCTAACAAAGCTTCACATTCTGCTCCGTTTGCAATAAAGAGTCCTTCAGGAATCTCACAAGCTAATTTCAAAAATGTTGGAAAACCTGCACCACCTGCACCAACAATCCCTGCAGCTTCCACAGCTTTTGCATAGGATTCCGTTTCAGGAATTGGTACATAAGTAGAAAGATCTTGTTCTTCATCAATTGTTAAAACAATATTTTCGCCATTTACGTCGACAACTTTTCCAGAAAAACTTGCGTGGATGTTGGCACCTAAGCCATTTGGTTCAGCGATCAATTGTCCGCGTTGAACTTGATCTCCGGCTTTTACGATTCCTTTACAAGGAGCACCAACATGTTGTTTTAATGGTATAAGAATTTGTGTCAAAATATTTCACCTCCCTATTTCTAACTTGTTTGAACTTGAGCAAATCAGCCACCCGTAGTTCAAGTAAATAATATCACAATCATACTTTATGTAAAGGTTATTTCGGAATAATTTTGATATTTTTTACCAAAACTGCGGAATTTACCATCTTTCTTTAAGTTTTCTAATCAAACTACCACTATCTTTCATCGTCTATGTAAAAAACGTTTCCAAAACAGGTAATATCAACATTTATCCAAAAAATTACTTCCAATTTACCACTTTGCATTTGTCTTTTATTAGTAAATTTTTATGTTATTTCACAAAAATCAAGTTGTTTTATTTATGTTATTTAAGTGAGAAACATTCTCAATTATCAATCCGCTTTCTTTATTTTACTCTTCAATACATTTGAGTCATTTTAAACTGTACCTTTTTCACATTCCTCTATTAATCACTACAAAAAAACAACAGCCAAACACTTTTGTTTTTAATAGCTAGTTAGAACGACAATTTTGTACAATAAAAAATCCCACCTCAGTTTTGAGGTGGGAGCAACTCAGATTAATCGTCTTGTTCTAGACGGTCCAGCGTTTTACTACCAAACCATAGTGCCGCACCTAACACAATAACGATTGCGGCTAAGATTCCATAACCCATTTGGAAACGAGCAGGATCAGAAGTTTCTAAAACAGCATAGATTTTCGGATAGATCATTGTTGCAAAGAATACAGCGATTGGCCATAAACCAAGTAAAAGACCCATAACCTTAGCTGGCGCCAATTTAGCAATGAATGAGTTTCCTAAAGGAGAGAAGATCATTTCACCAATAGACATCAGCAAGCTTACTAAGATCAACCAAACGATTGAAGTCTTTCCATCGCCGACCATATCAGCTAAGACCATTGCTACATAAGAAATCCCTACTAAGATCATTCCTAGAGCTGTCTTCTTAAACATACTCATATCCCCTTTAGGACGAGCAGCCATTTTTGTCCATAAACGACCTAAAAGTGGACCTAAGATGATACAAGTCAGAGCGTTCATTGAGTCAAAGTATGAAGTTGGAACTTTGAAACTTCCGACTAACCAATTTGCACGTTCTAAGAATCCAGCACCGTCACCATAACCAAAGTAGTAATAAGCTGGCATGTAAGCTAGGTACCATACAGTCCAGAAAACAATTGAGAAGATGGTTACTAAGATGATTGCTAAAATACGTTTTTTATCGCCGGCTGTTAATTTTGTATCTTCGCCAGCTTCTTTTTTACCAGCAGATTCAAACTTACGTTGATCGATCTTGAATGGTTTTTTACCAGCTTCACCTAATGAACGGCTGTTGAAAATAAACCAAAGAGCATCAACCAATAATAAAATCCCACAAATTAAGAAAACGAAATTAAAACCAAAACTAGGGATCAACAATACTAAGAATGTTGTACCGATGAATGAACCGATGTTTACAAATGAGTATTGAACAGAGAAGGCTTCGTTCAATTCTTTTTCATCATTGAAGAGCAAACCATTTACCCCTGAAAGATTCCCTTTGAACAAACCGGTTCCGATTGAAACTAAGATGATCATGATCCAAACCATACCGATTGAACTTGCTTGCCAAGTAAAGAGATAACCGATTCCCATCAAGATCATTCCAGCAGCTACACAAAGTCTTGGACTTAACCAATAATCGGCTAACCAACCACCAACGATTGGTGTGATGTATGTCATCGCTACAAAGGTTGCTGACATTTGGGCCGCTTGAGCAGTTGATAAACCTAATCCGCCTGCCCCAACAGTTGTTGCGATCCAAATCGCAAGCATATATTTTACAGTATAAAAAGCACAACGTTCAAATGAGAAACCTAACGCACAGACATAAAAGCCAAAAGGTTTCTTCGTTTTTACTGGAGATGTTTCCACTATCATTCCTTCTTTCTACAGATAAGTTTAATCGTTAGCTGTTAACCAGCTTTCTAAAAGTTCCATGTATTTTTCGCGTTCTTCCACAAATGGCATGTGGCGGCTGTAAGCAAACAGCTCCCACTTTGCCCCAGGAATTGCGTCATACATAGTTTTTGCCACTAGAGGCGTACATAAATCATTTGTGCCACTAGTAACAAGTGTTGGGATAGTGATCTCACGTAATTTGTCTGTGTAATCATATCCTTGCAATGTACCTTCAGGCGAATATTCATTTGGCCCCCATGCCGCTACGTAACTTTCTGTTCCAGCTACTTTTTTGCGACGTAAAGGTTCTGGTGAATCTTCCGTTGGTACAGCTGCCGCATGGCGAACCATGAAACGATCGTTTGCTGCAAGATAAGCAGGATCTTCATAGTTACCTGTTGCTTCAGCTTGAGCAATTGCCGCTTGATCTTCTTCTGACATGAATTTGATCATACGGTGCTGTTCTTGAGCCCATAATTCGGCTGAAGACAATGTACTTGAAAGGACCATACTCTTGATGCCTTTTGGTGCATAATCACAAACATAAATAATTTCTAACATGCCGCCCCAAGATTGTCCTAATAAGTGAACCTCGTCTAAATTCAGGTGTTTTCTCAAAGCAATCAGTTCATTGACCCAAGTCTCAGCCGTCCAAAGATCTGGTTGTGATGGCACTGCTGATTCCCCACAACCTAATTGATCGTACATGATGATCTGGCGGCCATCGACCGCCATTTCATCAAGTACTTCAAAATAATTATGAGTTGATCCAGGTCCGCCATGCATGACAATCAATGGTTTTTTATTACCGGCTTGTTCACCAACAATTCGATAATAAGTCTGATGCCCTAGATAAGGCATATATCCTTCTTCGATTTTCATACGTCGCGCGGCCTCCTAACCGATTACTTCTAAGTCTTTAGGATAATGATTCAAGTTTTCACAGCCATCTTCTGTTACGATGACTAAATCTTCGATACGAACGCCTACTTCACCTGGAATATAGATCCCTGGTTCAATCGAGAAGACATTGCCTACTTCAGCAACGTTATCATTTGATCCCGAAACATCGCCAGCTTCATGGCAATCGATTCCGATAAAGTGACCTAAACGGTGAGTGAAGTATTCACCATAGCCTTTTTCAGTGATGTAATCACGTGCCGCTGCATCAAGATCAGATAATTTCACACCTGGTTTCACAAGATCAATCGCACGTTGGGCAGCTTCTTTTACAGTTTCATATACTTCGCGACCTTTATCAGATACTTCTTTGTAGAAGAATGTCCGCGTCATATCTGAAGCATAAGAGTTTTTGATTCCGCCGATGTCTAAGATGACAGAGTCTCCTGGTTTAACTTTTGAATCATCTGTTTCATGATGCGGATCTGCCGCATTTGCACCATAACCTACGATTGGGTCAAATGAGAATCCTGTATTGCCTAATTCTTTGTAAATTTCACCAAGTTTTTCTGCCATTTCAGCTTCAGTTAACTCTTCAGGCAATAATTTTTTCAAACGATCAATCGCGATTTCATTGTCAGCTTGTGCTTCACGCATCAATTGTTTTTCTTCTTCGTCTTTGACAGCACGAACGGCGTCAGTTACTTCTGAGCCATTTCCTAATTGAGCATTTGGTACAAGTTCTAGTAAATTCAATAAGAAATGAGCTGGCCAATTCTTATCAACACCAATTTTTTTGTCAGTGTCAACATACTCAAGTACTTTTTTCACAGCATCGTCGGTATCATCAATAAATACTTTTTCCACGCCCAAGTCTTCTTCGATTGGGAATAATTTGTTGACGATCAGTGTGTTTTTATTTTCTGGAGTAATGACTAACACTAACAACCGTTCACCCGGATGAATCCAGCGGCCAGTTAGATAGAAAATAGTTGTTGGATCTGAAACCAATAATTGGCCATATCCTTGCTCTTTCATTTTCTCAATTACTCTTTCAACGCGATGTTCTTTCAAAATCTTTCACTCCTTTTATAGTATGATGTCTCGCCTGACGGCATATATTAAAAACAGCGCTGTGTTCAGACAACTGTTAATAATCTTATAGAGATTACCTGCTATGCAACAGCTTAAAAATAACTGCAAAAAATTGTGCAGTTATTCACCTATCACTAGTTTTAAAATAACCACAAAATCATTTGAATTTCAAGTCTTTCAAAGAATAAAATTAAATATAACCATGCGTATCCGCTTCCATTAGTTTACTATATCTTTCAGCTTTTTTAAACAATTCTTTAAATTTTTTTTATAAAGTGACAATTTTTTCGAACTATTTTTTAAAAAACAATAGATTTTTATTATCTTTTGAATGATAGCATCCTCTTATTATATTCTCATCTTTCTATTTTTTTATTAAAATAATCAGGTATTATTATTTCGAATCTATGGGATTGTTTTTTTTAATAATTTGAACTATAAAAAACCAACCCTGTTATACAACAAAATTGGTCTTCTTATTTGTTCATGATAATGAATTTTTATTTTTTTTTATCTTGTGATAGGAATAGAAAAATTTTGGTGACAATTCATAACCTACTGTGATTCCTACTGCGATGGCGATGGCAATTTTCAAAACTTGGATCCCGATTTGTGCTGCCTTGATTGAATCACCAATGAAAAAATTATAGGTGAAATTGTAAATCCCTACCCCCGGAACAAGGCAAAAAATGCCACAGATCAGAAAAATGGTTACTGGTGCTTTTAAAGCAAACGAAGCTTCACGTGAAAGATAGATCAATGCCAATGATGCAATAAAGGTCGCGGTCACCGGCGCGACCCAAAAATGCATAATCACTAAATAAATAAACCAGCCGCAAGCTCCGATTACCCCACAATGAACATAATAACGACGCGGCACTTCAAATAATATTGCAAAAGAAATGGTTCCTAAAAAACCTGCTAAAGTTTGAAATAAGCCATTGATCATTGGCTCTACGCTCCTTTCCTGATGGAAAAATAACAAATTACAACATACTAAAGGCTCGCAGAACTAATCCCACGCCTACTGATACACAAAGAGCCGTAATCAGTGCGTAAATCATCTGACCCCAGCCAGAACTATAATCCCCATCAAATAAATAACGAATCCCATTAACAACGGCAACTCCTGGTAAGAGCGAGATGATTCCGCCAGTTACTAGACTTGTCAGATGCAAGATCGGTAAAAAATGAACGAATAAACAAGCTAAAATACTAACAAATGCACTACTAGTAATAGTTGAAATAATATCTGACATATTGAATTTTGGTAACAAGTACATAGAAAAACACGCCAATAATACACCTAGTACCAACGCCCCTACTGTATCCCAAAGACTCCCGCCAAAAATAAAACAAAAACTGGCACTGCCAAAAGCATAAGCAAAGATTTTTAAAGGATCCGAAGCAAAAGACTCCTGTTTGATTGCTTGCAACCACTCATTTGCCTCTTCTGGACTCAGTCGTTTTTCCGTTAAGCGGCGCGACAATGTATTGATTTGCTCGATACGTCCCAAATTGATCGGCGAGATTGGAATGTCTCGTACGCGGGCCTGGACCGTCTGATCCTCCAACCGTGCCGTCATAAAAATACCATTGATCAATACAAAACTATCGAATTCTTTTAGTTCTAATGCTTCTGCAATATGGCGAATGGTGGTTTCGATTCGTTTAATTTCAGCACCATTTTTCAATAGTGTTTCACTGATATCATAAACAAAATCAAACGACTCCCGTTCGTTCATCCAGCTCCCTCCCTTTTAGATAGAACTTTTTCCCATTCTTCCACACAACTCCATGAAAGAATTACCTGCTACTAAAAAACGACGACAGTCTTAACTGTCGTCGTCTTAGTATAGCCTATCTCATGTTTATAATTCAATCAAATCGTGGGAAATACTGATCATATTTTCATAGCCATCCTCAGTGATCAAGACTTGGTCTTCAATTCGTATCCCGCCCCAATCAGGAATATAAATTCCTGGTTCAATCGTCATGACCATATTTGTTTCCAACACGTCATCATATTGTTCATCGATGTATGGTAATTCATGCACAAACAAACCGATACTATGACCAATATTTCGATAAGTGTATTGCGGATACTCGGTACCTTCCAAGGGTTTCAACGATGCTTGATAAATATCTTTTACGGCAGCACCGTTTTTCATAACTGCTTCTGCAGCTTCTAAACTTTGTTTTTCTAATTCATAAACTTCTCGTTGTTTGTCTGTCGCTTTACCGACAACTACCGTTCGTGTCATATCAGACATATAGCCTTCATATTGACAGCCAAAATCCATCAACACAAAATCCCCATATTCAATTGATTTTTTCGATGGAATCCCATGTAATAGTGATGTATTAGCACCTGAAATCAAAATGTTTCCATAAGGTTGCGTGTCTGCCCCTTCTTGCACCATGTATAAAGAAAGTTTAGCAGCCAATTCCTTTTCTGTTACACCGACGCGAATATCTTTTAAGATCCGTTCAAAAGCCCGACAAGAAATTTCACATGCATTTCGCATATATTGAATTTCTTGTGGCGATTTAATTGCACGCATACGATCGATTACGCCGCCAGCTTGTACAAATTCTGCATGGGTCTTTGAGGTAAAATCAGAATACATGTCATAAGTTAAATAATCAGCTTCAAAAGCAATTGTCTTTAAGTTTTTCTCACTCGCTAAACGCGCCACTGTATCTCCAACAGTCCGTCCTGGCAAGCGCCAATTGATAATTTCATACTCTGGTACTTCGATATCGGCTTGTTCCGTGTAGCGCGGATCAGTCAAAAAGTATTGTCCCTCTTGTGTGAGCAAAATGAATGAATCGTCTCCTGTCCAACCGCTAGTAAAACGAACATTCACTCTTTTGGCAATAAAAAAAGCATCCAGGTTTTCTTTTTCTAGATACGCACGAATTTTTCCTTCGTTTAACATTGTCACACATCCCTTTCCATTTTGAAGTTCTAGCCTTCTAAACACTAGAGTAGCAGTCAGTCGTATTTTGGTCAACGCTTTCAAAAAATTCTCCAGAAAAAATTGACTCTTTTACAATCAGTAACGGCCCGACTAATTCTTATTTCAAAAAAAGCCAAAAGGCATCGATTTGATGCCTCTTGACCTGCTTATTTTCGACGATGCCGGCTCATTCGAGTCATTGGAGCCTCATCTGTTTTACGAGTCGTTTCAACTTTATTGGTTGTTCCACTAGGTTTTCGCAGTTCTCGTGCCAAAATTTCTTGTTTTGGTTCTGCGATCTGTGGTTGTATTTTTTCTTGTTTCTTGCGATCAGCTGCTTTTCTTAATTCAGCGATTTCACTTGTTGGATTAGCTTGCGTCTTTGTCACAGACTGTTTCGTTCGCTTAGGTAAATCAGGTAATTTGAACGACTTGATCGTTTGTTCTTCGTGGAAAAAAGGAACTCGCTGTAAAAAGAGATTGCCTAAATATCCGGCCAACCAGATCCATAAAAATAATTCTACTGGAAACAGCAACAAGAACAAACATGCGGTGGCTAACGGCTGCTTTAAAACTACTGCACACGCGCTAGCTGTAAAAACAGCCACTAATAAACCTGGTGAATACGGCAATAGATTTGCAAAAGCTAAAGCTGCTGCAATACTAGCAAAAATCAGTGGGAAGATTGTTCCACCGCGCCAATTACAAGCTAAACAAAAGATCGTTACTGCAAGTTTTCCAAATCCAACTAACAATAAGATGAAAAAATTCATCGTCTCTGCTTGACGAGTAAAAGATAGCAGCGTATGTTCCCCAGAAAACAAAAAGTATGGTGAAATTATCCCTAAGATTCCTAAAATAATCCCGGCAAAAATAGCCAACGGCAATGGATTGCGAATCCGTTGATTCAACTTTTCCCCTTTTTCTTGCAAGGCTAAGAATATTTTTCCGAAAAGTGCCCCAAAAATAATCATGGGAATCACTAACAATAGGCCTTGCCAAGTAAAACTGCTCTCCATTTTTCGAATCGCAAAAACTTGTTCTTGATTCGGAAAAAGATTGTAAACCAAAAGATAGCCGACAAATCCAGTAAACGTAGCAAAAATGTATAGAACATATTTTTTCAACTTGCTCTCGGTGACCACTTGCCAATCTTCTCGCTCAACAGATCTTCCTACTCCAAATAGTGGTGCCATAAAAACAACGCCTAAAGATGTGCCGATTCCAAATTCAAGTAAATCCACTCGCTGTTCGGCCGTAATTTTTCTGCGATCGGCAATGTATGTGATCAACCCTCCAATAATAGCAACTAAAGCTGCCTCCGGACCTAAACTTGCCCCAAAGAGCAAAACAATCAGCGATCCTAATAAATTACGTATGATCTTACCGCCATGATAATCGATTTTTTTTGTTTCTTGGTATTCGGTAAAAGACTCTTGCAACGTTCGCGGATAGCGGCCAAAGGTTTTCACAAAAAAACCAATCGCTACTCCCCCAATCGTACAGACAATCAAAGGATACAGTCGTGGATCACCTAGCGCCTTAGGCAATAGCTGCCATAAAAGGTGATGACCTAGTTCTGTTATGCCCATAAAGAAAGCGACAATGACACCAACAACTAGACCTAATAGTCCACTGTAGCCAAAAAATGCTAGTTTAAACTTATTCATAAAATTAACCTTTCTCTAAATAGATTCCGCTACATTATAACAAAGGTTTGTCTTGTTAGGAGATTTTTTTAGCGACTTTCTGTGCTTTTAGCGGCTTTTGCCGTGAATTTTTTTGCTGAAGCGTCAATTGGACGCATGAAAGCGTTCGTTTCAATGCCGGTGTCAATTGATAATGGTCGACTAAATATTGGCGGATTTTTTCGCTAAAGAAGCCTCGCATAAAAGCAAAGAAGAACCCTTCAGGATTTTTCACGGTTTTATACCGATACATCTGTTCAATCGCTTTGGCAATCGCATCACCAATATCTGCTTTGAAGTACTCATTGGCTTCAAAGGTTAAAACTTCTGCTTCTGCGGGCAAGCCTGCTTTGATGTATTGCTGTGTACTAGCATACTTTGCTTTAAAAATTGTATCGACAAACCAGCGAGCTTTTTGATAATCCCCTTCACAAAAAGGTAAGAAACGCTGAAACACTTGTTGCGGGAGTACGTGAGCATAACGAGCCTGTAAACCGGCAATAAGATTTTGTTCCTGTTGGTTGGCAGCGTCTTTGTTATTCGTTACATTTGTTGCACTTGTAGATTGTTTTGCTAAATGTTTTTGTGTACTTGTAAGCAAATCTTGCGTGTTCGTAGTAGCAGAATCTGCGCCTCTATCCACAGTGGATAACTCAGAAGTTGGTTTAGTCTCTTGTTTATCCACAGGTAATACCGTTTTAGCACTTGTATAATTTTTAAATGCTAATTGAACAACAACATTTTTTTCTGGAGCTTTAGGATTAGAAACATAGATTCGATAATTTTTAAGGCCATGGCGAAGAACTTGGATCAAGCCAGCTCCACTCAAAGCATTTTTTAAATTAGTGATTTTTCTTTCAGAAACTCGTAATAGGGCTGCTGCCTCTTCATTTGAAAAATAGATATAAGGAACCCCGTTTTCATCAAGCCAGGTCCCTTCTTTTTGAGAATTGTAAATGCTGCAAGTCATTCTCATCGTGTACAATGCGTGAAGCATCATGGCCTCAATGGAAAGATTTTTGTATTGTGGATTATTGATTAAATTCAAATCAATGGGAAGATAATTTCCGTTGGGTAAGTTTGTTGCGGTCATTATATTATCTAAATTTGTGGACATAACAAAAAAACCTCCTTAGTTCACTCTCTAATTTATTACGAAAGTTTTTAAAGGAATGTTTACTGTCACAAGATATCTGATTGAGAAAATGATCAAAATATAGTATACTTAATAAAGGTTAGGCAAACACCAATTTTTCTAACCCTAATAAGTTTATTTAAATGTGACAGGCTAATTCGCCAAAATTAGCTCAAACCTTTGAGTTTAAAGATCGCCAAATCTTTAAACTCTTTTTTCGTTTTTTTCTACACGTATAGAATAATGGATTAAAAGCCCGTTGTAAAGCGATTTATAGCTAACTTTTTTTGGAGTAAACTTTTAATATCTTTGTAAAACATGTTGAGGTATACCTTAATGACAATTGAAAAACATATTAGGTAAACTTTATTTTAAGATATAAAACTATTTTTGGTAAACTCTAATTAAAGTGTGAGCTAGTCCCTTCTTATGAAAGATTGTGGATAAAAATGAATGTGGATAAGGGCTACATTAGTTATCCACAGATAGGCAAAGAACACGTTCTTTTTTTCAAAAGTAAACTTTAAAAAAAAATTAACAATAAAAAAAGTAAACTGTAATATCAGTTATCAAAAAAAAAAGTAAACCATAATGTCGGATATAATCTACATTACGGTTTACTTTTTTTTCGATGAATTCTAATCGTTTTCTAATTCTTTGAATAATTTTTGATATTTTGGCTTCTCTTTATACTCCTGCATCGCAGCTTCTTCCAGTTGGTCTAAGAAATTTCGATCATCTTTTGATAAACCCTTTTCCATATAGTAGTCATATAAAAAATCAATCATTCTATCCGGTGTATAGCCGTCAAACTTAGCATTTATTAAGTTTTGCATTCGAATCTTTGTACGGGCAGAGATTTTTTGCATTTCTAAGGCTTTTAAGCGAGGATCATAATATTGCCGCTTTCTTCCCCGTTTGCCGGTTTCATTTTCTTGCGCGGGCATTTTTTCTTGTGAAGCACTTTTTTCATTTTGATGTTTTGCTTCTCCGTGAGAGGAATGTCGAAAATCGGTTTCATGATTTAAGTTTCTTTTAGCTAAAAGATCTTGAGTGCTGGGTTTCTTCTCCTCTTTATCTTGATTGGAGTATTCCGACATTTTTTCAATACCTTTATTTTTTTTATTCGCCGTTAAAAGTGAATCTAGCTTCATTTTTTTCGCCATTTAACGTCTCCCCTACTCTTCACCGCTTAAAATGAGGCGATGTTCATCAATTTCGTCTAAAATATTTACAAAAACTTCATGAGCACGTTTGTCCCATTGCTCAACTTTCCCATTCTTATTGATATCATAAGTAATACCAGAGCCATCATAGCGTTTTAAACGGCTTTGATTTAAAACAACGGTATCTAAAAGATGTGCGCCATAGATTTCTTTTGCTGCTGTATAAATTTCTTGATCGACAGAATCTCGTTTTTGCATCATAAAAGGAACGATCCCAACGACTTCCAAGTCTGTTTCGTATTGTTCAATGAAGAAATTCATATAATCAATATAGTTTTGTGCCCCTTTTAAGGACTTCACTTGTGTTTGCAAGATAACGATAACATATTCTGCCACGTACATAGCAGCATTGGAATACGTGCTGATTGTCGGCGGTACATCGATATAAATCACATCATACACATCTTTTAACGGTTCAATCAACGTCTCCATATATTTGAATTGAGATAATTTATCTCCAGGATATTTCTCAATCATATAATCTGGAAAGTCAGAAAATGAAATATTTGCTGGAATCAAATCTAAATTAGGAATAATCTGATAAATAGATGATTGAATATCCCCTGATCGAACGGCTTCCCAAATGGTTGAGTCGAATTCTTCTGGTAATGTCTCATTTCCAAAATTTTCAGCAGTCAATGATAAGACATCACTAGTATTTCCTTGTGGATCCAAATCGATTACTAATGTTTTGCGTTTTTTACGAAAGGCACTTTCAAATGAGAGCATTTGAACGGTCGTAGATTTACCGACACCGCCTTTAAAATTTCCTACTACATAAGTTTCAGCTTTTTTTGGCATAAAAATTCTCCAATCCTTATTTCTCTATTAAAGTTTACTATAAAACAAACTAAAGAGCAATAAAGTTTACTATAATTATTGTTAATAAGGTAAACTATAAAACGACATAAAAGTAAACTCCATTATTCAAGATAAAGTTTACTTTTATAACTATAAGAGGTTTACCTAAAAAAACAGATAAAAAGTAAACTTAATTTCTAAAAAAGTAAACGTCAGAATTAATAAAGGTTTACTCCATCTATATAAAAGTAAACCTTTATATAGATAAAACATTGTAATATCAGTATTTTAATAAATAAAAAGTAAACATTAATTGTTATGAAGTAAACTCTAATATGGATAAAGAGTAAACTGCAAATTTTGAATAATAAATAAAAAGTAAACTTATTTATTTTGTAGTGAACCTAATAAGATAAATTTAATCTATTTAAGTAAACTTTTATTTAATAAAGTAAACTTAATTTAATAATGCAATTAGGATACTAAATCATCTATATTAAGAGTAAACCGTATAACAAGCGCATGATACTCATGGATCTAAGGAATAATAAATAAAGTAAACTATATAGAATCTATATAAAGTAAACTTTTAACTAAGGATATAGAATAAAGTAAACTCCAAATGAGTATTGTTTATTAAAAAGTAAACTTCAAATAAAAGCTTTAAAACAAGGTTATTTGAGGTCTACTGCATATAAAAATAAATCATCAGATATTTAAGTAAACTTTTATTAAATAAAGTAAACTATAAATAAAAAAGCTCATTGAGGTATACCTCAATGAGCTAAAGTAAACTTTATAATGATTCGACTAATTGAATAGCCTGATAAATTTGATCCGGTGTAATGGCAGAATCTACCAAATTAAATGTTTCGTTCGAAGAAGCAGCATGATTAATCACAGGAGCTAAAGCTTCCTTAGAAGTGTCAAGCACATTCAAATCTTTTAATTTCAAAGGCAATCCTGTTGCTAGATAAAAGGATTTTAATTTTTGGATCTCAGCTAAATTTTTTGTATGAGCTAATTGAACGAGAATTCCATAGGCAACTTTTTTTCCATGGAGCTGATGATGGGTGGAATTTAGGAAAGAAAGGCCATCATGAATCGCATGAGCACCTGCTGAACGACCGAAAGAAGCGGCAAAGCCACCAGTTTCTCCGGCTAAGCCAACAATCGTATCTGTGACACGGGTGAAAGCAGCTGAAGATCGACGTTGTTTCAAATCTTCAATAGCTGGGATAGCATCTTGTATCAAAAGTTCTTGGATTGCTTTGGCACTAGCGATTCCAAGTCGGACATAGGCAGATTTTTGCTCATCTTGTAAGTTTCGTGTAATGCCTTCAATTTCGTACCATTTTGCTAAAGTATCACCGATTCCAGCAACAAAGTATTCGGTTGGTGTTGCTAATAAAAATTTGGAATCTACTAAGGTTAGAAAAGGCGCACGTTTCATATAACCGATTGACTTAAATGTCCGATCGGGGTGGTAGACGGCAACGATCGGGGTGAAAGGTGCGCAATTTGAAATTAAGGTCGGGATGACCAGTAACTCAGCATTTAACTCTTCAGCTGCCATTTTTGATGTGTCGATTACACGGCCGCCGCCAATTGCAAGAATTAGATCGGCTTGTTCGATATTATTAGCTAGTTCGACTGCATTTTCATGGCTGGAACTGCCATCATAGCGGTATATAGGATAGGAAAGTTTCTTTTGATAATACTGTTGAAACGCATCAAAAGATTTCTCTCCAGTAATGACTGCAATTTTTTTGAAATCGTCTAAATAACTAGTTAGATCGTGAAGGATACCTTCGCCACTAACATAACGATTTGCGCCGGGGCGTACTTCAGTTGTAATATCCATGGATTTTAACTCCTTTAATGAGATTACAATCAGTTTATCTTCCATAAAAATTAAAGTCAAATGTGTTTTTAATTATAAAAAATATTGACAATTTTCATTTAAGTGTGTAAGATACGATTTATCAATTTAAAAACGTGATGAAGAGAAAAGTATAGGCTATGAAGCATCAAAGAGAATCCGGATAGGTGAGAGCGGATATGTCGAAGAGTTTAGAAAATGGTCTCTGAATGGCATTGTCGATAAGTAGGCAGTGACGGGGTAGCACTCGTTAACGATGCTCAAGTATGATTCGTACTTGTTGAGGCAATAGTTGTAAAGCTATTGCAAATGAAGGTGGTAACGCGAGTGAGCTCGTCCTTTTTCTATACAAACTGTATGGAGAAGGGCGGGCTTTTTTTGTCAAAAGCAGGTGAACTCGCATTGGTTGTTTGTATTAGTGGATAAAACAAAAAATAGGAGGAAACAAAATGAAAAAGTTAGGTAAAGGAATTTTATTGAGTGTAGCAGTTTTAGCCGTAGGTGGATTATTAGCAGGTTGTGGAAGTAAAGACGAAGCAAAACCATTGGATGAAAAAAAGGTGACTATCGGGGTAACATCAGGACCACATCAACAAATTATCGAAGAAGTGGCCAGACAAGCAAAAAAAGATGGTATTGAGATTAATGTGAAAAGTTTTGATGATTACAATACTCCTAATAGCGCGTTGAGTGATGGAGATCTAGACGGCAATAGTTATCAAACTTTTTCTTTTTTAGAACAACAGGTAAAAGATAAGGACTATAAGATTGAATCAGCGTTTAAAACAGTGGCCTTTCCATTAGGGGTTTACTCTAAAAAGATTACGGATTTAAGTAAACTTCAATCAGGAGATAAAATCGGTGTGCCAAATGATCCAACAAATGAGTATCGTGCCTTGAAATTATTAGAAGAAGCTGGCGTGTTGGAACTAAAAGACGGTGTTGAAGTCAAAGCGACTAAAAATGATGTAGACAAGAATCCAAAAAACATCGAGATTGTAGAACTAGAAGCATCACAGATTCCTTCACAACTTGATGAGTTAGCTGCTGCAGCAATCAATACAAATTTTGCTTTTGGTGCAGGACTGACGATTAACGACGATGCGATCTATAATGAACCATTAAAAGACAATCCAAATTACAATGTATTTGCAGTCCGGACAGAAAACAAAGATGACAAGATCGTCAAAGAAATCAAAAAATACTATCAATCAGATGAAACAAAGAAATTTATTGAAAAAGAGTTCAAAGGATCAGTAGTTCCAGCGTTTTAAGAAAAAATAGAGTATTTATCAGTACGATTGTTTTAGCTGCGAATAGCTGGAGAGCCATCTAGGAAAATAAGAATGTGTATTAGGGGGGAAGCGTCACATGATTGAGCTTAAAAATGTCTCAAAAATCTATCAACAAAAAAAGCGTCGCATAGAGGCAGTCAAGGAAGTAAATTTGACGATTGAAAAAGGAGAGATTTTTGGGGTGGTAGGTTATTCTGGCGCAGGAAAGTCTACCTTGATCCGTATGATTAATTTTCTAGAACCGCCAACGACAGGTGACATCTTGATCAATGGTCAAAAATTAAGTGAATTAAACAAAAAAGAATTATTGTTAACTAGACGAAAAATCGGAATGATTTTCCAAGGGTATAATTTATTGTCGACTGCAACAGTCTATGAAAATATTGCAAAACCTTTGAAATTAGAAGGGGTGGCCCAAGAAGTGATCAAAAAACGGGTGGACGAATATTTGGACCTAGTCGGCTTGACTGATCGTAAGGACAATTATCCGGCGCAATTATCCGGTGGACAACGCCAACGGGTGGCGATTGCGCGAGCTTTGGCTCACGAACCGGAAATTTTATTGTCTGATGAAGCAACGAGCGCATTAGATCCTGAGACAACAGAATCAATCTTGACCTTGTTGACAAAGATCAATCAAGAGTTAGGGATTACAATCTTTTTGATTACCCATGAGATTGAAGTCGTACAACGAATCTGTGATCGAGTGGCAGTGATGGAAGATGGCAAGATTATCGAGGCAGGGCCTGTGATCAATTTATTCACCCGTCCTAAAGAGGAGACGACCAAACGATTCATTGGTGCCAACAACGGCTACAACGTCCCTGAAGAAGTATTAGCGGCTTATAAAGGTACTGGACGATTAGTCCAACTACAATTTATTGGAGAAGAGGCGACTGAACCGGTTTTAGCAAAAGTTGCGCGGGATTTTCCATTGAATCCGAATATTCTCAGCGGCAATATTGGCTATTTGAAAGAGCAACGGCATGGTCGGCTGCTAGTTCAATTTGCTGGCGGAACGGCATCTGATTTTCGTGCGGCAAAAGAATACATTCAAAGTCAGGGAATCATCGTTGAGGAGGTAGTGTAATGGGTGAATTTTGGAGTCAATGGGGAGCCGTTGTCATCGAAGGGTTAGGCCAAACGTTAGTGATGGTCTTTGTTGCATTGGGTCTGTCGATAATTATTGGGATACCATTAGGTGTGTTGTTGGTGATTACTCGCCCAGGCGGCTTGAACAGTAATTTTACGGTGTACTCGATTTTAAATAGTGTCATCAATGTTTTACGTTCACTTCCTTTTATTATTTTACTGTTTTTGATTCTACCACTGACAAAACTAATTATGGGAACGACGATTGGTGTGCAAGGCGTATTGTTGCCGCTGATTATCTATACGGCACCGTATCTGGCTCGTTTAGTGGAAACGTCGTTATTGGAAGTTGATGGCGGGGTAATCGAAGCATATCAAGCGATGGGGATCAGTCATTTTCACATTATCTACAGCGTTTTGCTAAGAGAAGCACGAGGCGGGATTATTCGAGGATTGACGATCGCTATGATTGGTTTGATTGGTGCAACGGCAATGGCTGGTTTGGTCGGTGCTGGCGGATTAGGCAGTATCGCTTATCAATATGGTTTTTTACGAAATGAACCGGCAGTGATGTATACGACGATTATTTTACTGATTGTTTTAGTCCAAATCGTCCAGACATTAGGAAATACAATTGCAAAAAGTTTAGACCGAAATTAATTGAGCAACGGTGAGTCAGGAAGCGTTCTTTCCCGGTTCACCGTTTTCTTTTTGCTATAATGAAAGAGACCGTAATGCGAAAACTTGTAAATGAGGTGAGCAGAGTGAAAGGCAAGGATCTGCTGACGGCAATTCAAATAGATGCCGCCGGAGAATTGAAACAACTATCTTCGTATAATTATGTTTTCATCACAGAAGGTGAAAAACAAACGAATCAGTTGGCAGTCAAAGTGGAAGAAGCCAAGATTGTGCTGCATAAACAACAAGGAAATCCCTTAACGTTAAATGAATTAATCCAAGTGTTAAATGAGGTCAAGGAAGCAGAAATTTTTTTTGAGGAGGAGTTGATTTTTGGGTATAAGCTGATTAAACAAGGAATTGTCTTAGGTTGACGAACTATCTAGTTTTTGAAACTAGTTTGAATTATCTTGTTAACTGTGTTACGTTATCTTTAATAAATAATTTGAGGTGATAACTAAATGGATACACAATTTAGTCGGAAATATCTAATTACAAATGAAGTGTTGAATGCAGTAACCCATGGGTTGGGTGTAGTGCTAAGTATTGTTGGGTTTATTTTTTTGTTGAGAAAAGCCGATAGTGGGCTGGATTATGTTTCCTTTATTATCTATGGCGTCTCATTGCTGCTGCTGTTTTTAGCTTCAACACTGTACCATAGCTTGATTTTTACTAAGGCAAAAAAAGTTTTTCAAGTTTTTGATCATTGTTCAATCTATTTATTGATTGCTGGGACGTACACACCTTATTGTTTGCTGTACATCAAAGGAGTAATCGGGATTGTTTTACTTAGTATCATTTGGCTAGCAGCAATCGTCGGGATTATCTACAAAAGTCTCACATTAAGCAAAGTGAAATCGGTCTCAAAATTATCTACAATCATTTACAATGTGATGGGTTGGGCGGTTGTGATTGCATTGCCAAGTCTATATCAAAGTGTAGGATTGCAAGGGTTGTTGTTATTAGTCGGCGGCGGAATTGCCTATACGATAGGTTCTGTTTTTTATAGTATGAAAAATAGACGCTATATGCATGTTGTTTGGCATTTGTTCGTCATGCTAGGTGCGTTATTGATGTTCTTTTCTATTTATTTATAAAAGCTAAAAAGGCTGTGACAAGTGATTGTCACAGCCTTTTTTTATAGATAATCGTCTTCTGAAAAGCCTGTATTGCGATAGGCACCTTCATCAGCAAAATATTTATTATAGCGTTGTTTGAATTTACGGAAGGCAAAAACAACGAGCAATTTGACCATGGAATAGATCGGAATTCCAAAAATCACACCAACCAATCCTAAGAGATCCCCCATCACTAGTAAGACGACCAAAATCGTGATCGGATGGATCTTTAATTTATCCCCCATCACTCGCGGAACGACCAGATCTCCGTGAAGCAATTGGACGACAAACCAAGCAATCACAAATTTAACGACCATAAAAGTAGAATCTTGAAACGCGATGAATACTCCTGGGATAAAAGCCAAAAACGATCCGATATAAGGAATGATACTCAATATTCCTGCAGCTAACGCGATGACCGTTGCAAACTGCATCCCTAACAGCAAGAAAACGACCCAATAGATCAATCCTAGCAACAGTGAAGCAATGACTTGGCCTTTTAAAAAGGCACCTAGTTGTTGATTAGCCAGTTTGATTAAGGCACTTGAATCTTTTCTAAAACGCGGTGGGATTAATTCGATTACCGCATTGTAAAGCTTGTGGGGATTTTGGATTAAGAAAAAGGCAATGATTGGTCCGGTAAACAAGGTGATGGCTGTACTAGAGACTGCCGAAAAAATCGTTCCTAAGCCTTTTGCCCCGTCTTGCCAATTTTCACCTAAGTAATTCCAGGCTTCTTTGGTCAATTTATCTAAAGAATTCAATGCTTGATCAGAAGATGTTGCAAACGGCGTAGCATCTAAGATATGTTTGATGCCATTTTGAAAATCGTCAACAAAATCAGGGAATTGTTTAATCAAATCTTGGGCCTGTGTTTGAATGACAGGAATCAACCGTGCTCCGCCGAAAAAAAGCAGACCGAAGATCACTACATAAGTCAGGACATTGCTGACAATGCGGGGAAGGCCTTTTTTACTTAAGAAATTGACCACCGGATTCAATAAATAATACAATAATAATGCAAAAATCATAGGGGGCAGTACAGTAGTGATAATGACTATGATCGGTCGGAAAATAAAAGACACTGTATTTAATAAATAAATGGCCAATGTACTTAAAATGATTAATCCGATGATATAATAGGATGTTTTTCCACCAAAAAATTGAATCAATTTTGAGGGTTTTTCTTTTTCCATAGAATGGACCTCCTTGTTCTAATTTAAAGGCATAAAAAACAAACTGCCTTAATGCACCAAGTATACCGAATGTCCGTAAGACTGTATACTTTTGGGCTTTAAAGATCTGCAGGACTGTGAAAAGGAAACACTAATGATCTTTTGGCAAACACTGCGATGATTTTTGTAGTGTTTGCCAAAAAAATTACCAAGCGGTCCAATCGATGTTGTTGGGATCATCTTCTAATCTTTCATAATGATAGAGAAAATGGACTTTGTTATAGTGGCGAGTAAATTCACCAATTTGATGAGTAAATTGAGCTAGACCTGGGCGCTTACTCAATAATCGAGCAAAATAAGTATCCGGAAAATTCAAGTAAGCCAGTGGGGTATTTTCCTGGTTGGTAAAATGAAAAAAATCGCGTCGAACCAATGCAAGAAGATAACAAGTGATCTCTGCTCGCGCCATCAAACTGCGTCGCAAAATCGGCAATAACAAATTGGGACCGGAAAGTATCTCGGCAAAATAACGTCCTTTTTCACAGTGAAGGGCGGAAATTTTTAGTGGATTGAGCCAACATGTCTTTTGAGTATTTTCCAAGGGGAAAAGAGCAAAGTAAGGACAGAGCCAGGGGAATTTATAAGAACCAAAGCAGGATAGGGCTTTGAGGCAAGCACAAATTAACTTATAGTGTGGAAAGCAATGAGCAGCAGAATATCGTTGCAAGGTCGTTAACCCATTTTCTTCGCTATGGTAAATTTTTTTATCAGTAAAAATCAAGACACCTGTCTGATTCGGAATCGGAGCGATCAAAATGATCTCATGAGCACTCAATGGGTCAAAAGGCTCCGCCTGTTTCAAGCAGACCTCCCAAAGATCAGACCACATGTAGCCATCCAAATACTCGTTTTTCTCACATGTACGCATAAAAATCTCCTCCTTAGCAGCTATTATTTATTGTTTTCATCACCAATATAAGGGAAGTGAGAAAAATGTACACGTTTTCTTTTTTGGAATAAAAATAAAAAAAGAATAATTTCTCTTTGAAAAAAAGTTCAAATAAATTTTCATTAATAAAAAAGCCTGTTTTTTAATAAAAGATTTGCATTTTAAGTTAAAGGAAGAGCCGATAAAAACAAGGCAATATAAGTTTTCTGTTTTAATAAAAGAAAAATTACTTGTTAGAATTTATGGATGGATGCGAAAGAATCCTTGTAATAAGGGAATTCCTATTGTCATTAATGTTATTTAATAAGACGGACAATTGGAAAAGAAAGTTTGTGAAATAAGAAAAAATTTTTTCGACTTCTATTTTGAAAAAAACGAGAGTTTTGCGTATTTTTTTCTTGTCGCCGATTGTAAAATTAAGCTAGACAACTAAAAAAGCCATTTGTGCTACACTCAAAATAGTTCTGACCAAAGAATT
>NZ_JARPZC010000017.1:0-66350 GCF_031927985.1 Enterococcus dongliensis | reverse complement strand
CATTTTTTGGAATTAACTGTTATAAAATATTTTTTTGATTTAGCTAATTTTCACTTGACTCTATATAGTTAGTCTTTAGTACCATAAAATGTACTACCGCGTAAATAATAGCCTACTTTAAAAAATGAAGCAACAGCTATATTATAGTATTTGTTCTTCGTTCTTCGTAGACAAATATTTTAATAAGAAGGAGTTTTTATGGAAAATAGCGTAACAAATCTACTTAATATCAAGTACCCAATTATTTCTGCAGCAATGACATGGATAACTTCGGCTAAGTTTGTAGCTGCTGTCTCAAATGCAGGTGGTTTAGGTGTTTTAGGCCCAAATGCAGGACAAAATAAAGCTGCGTCAACACCTTTAGAGAATGCGGAAAATTTAAGAAATGAAATTCGGAAAGTGAAACAACTCACGGATAAACCATTTGCAGTAAATTATATTTTTCCTATGGGAAGCGCGATTGAAGATCCCTTTACTAGTGCTATATATGATGTTCTTGTTGAAGAAGAAGTTAAAATCGTTATCGCTATAGGACAGAGCGTCATACAAAATGAAGTTGAGAGATTAAAGAAACAAAACATCACAATAATTTATAGAGACCTTAATCCAACAGTTGAAAAATTAATGGAAGCTGAAAAATCAGGCGTAGATGCATTAATCGTGACCGGCTATGAAGCAGGCGGACATATGAGTAAATTTAAAATCAGCACTCTTTCATTAGTGCCACAAGTAGCGAAAAAAGTAAGTCTTCCTGTCATTGCTGCAGGTGGTATTATAGATGGAGATGGTGCTAAAGCTGCCTTTGCCATGGGAGCAGAAGCGATTTATATGGGAACACGATTCATTGCTACAACAGAGAACCCCGCGAGTATCAGTGCTAAAAAAGCTATTTTGACTGCTAAAAGCGAGGACTTTATTGAGTTTAAGTCAGGAGCAAGTCATTTAAGAACTTTGCCAACCGAAGCTGGAAAAAAAGCCCTCGAATTAATCAACTTAGGAAAAGCTGATGAAGCCTATACATATTACGGAAACGGCTTTAAATTAGGATTATTAGATGGTGACCTAACCAAAGGAACCATAAGTGTCTCTGAAGCAGCTGGAGGTATCACTGAAATACTATCTTGTGCAGAAGTTATTAATCAAATAATGAAACACTTAAAACAATAATAAAAAATGTTCCCAATCAATGTATGAAGTAAACGCAAAAGTTAGTCTAAGCAGTCTATATATAATCAAAAACGACTCTTTATCAGAAGAGTCGTTTTTAACTTCTAAGACTCGAGACGCTTTCATTTCAGATATCAACCGTTTTTTTAACAAAAAAGGAGGATTACGAGCCTTAGTTAGAAATCGTTTTATTTCTATCTATTATTATGCTTTTTTTTAGTTTTTGTGAATAAATACCACGCTTTATTTTTTAGCAAAAATCATCTTAAGAATTTCTTTATCATTTTTTTCAAATTTAAAAAAAGCTTTTGTTATCTTTTTGTATAAAATAACAAAAAATGAAAGATATTACTTCTCTTGCTTTTATCAAAAACAACCAGCTTCCGTTCCAGTACTGGATTTTCTAAAATTTCCTCCGTATAATAAACAAAAGAACCTCGAGAGGAAGTGACGGTCGTCATCAAAAAATTTTTTATTCTTTTCCTGCTATTTCTTTTTCCGACAACAGCTCATGCAGAGGGCGCAGGTTTTGGCGTATCCGCTTTGCTTCCGGAAAATCAACGAACCAATGTGTCCTATTTTGATTTGACTGTCTCACCCGGCATGACACAGAATTTGACCATTCAACTAACCAATCAGACAACTCAATCTAAAAGAATTCGAATCACTCCTGTTATCGGAAAAACAAACAATTTAGGAAAAATCGAGTATCAACAAACGAATTCCAAAAAAAATATCGCTGCTTGGCTCAGTGAAAGTCAGGTAATTTCGCTGACTGCACAAGAAAAACGGAATGTAACTTTCTCTTTAGCCATCCCGAAAAATGCAGCGGACGGCACATATCTTGCTGCTTTTCAAATTGCTGAACAACCGGTTTCAACAAAATCTCCCGGCATCAACAACCAATTTGCTTACATTTTAGGATTGAAGGTAACAGTTGGTGTCTCACCTGCCCCGAATTGGCAGATTCATGGTATCCAGAAAAAAAAAGAACAATTATTGTTCTCTCTTGAAAATGCTAGCCAATCCTTTGCAAGTCACCAGCACCTTTCTATTCAACTTAAAAAAAATAATGCAAAGTCTATAAATTTTGAACAAGAAATCTCCGGTGCCCCCTTCAGTCCCTTTCAGTTGGCGATTCCTGCAGAAAATATCACAGAAGGCGTTTATCAACTCTCTTTGAAAATCACAGGAACATCTGTCACGGAGATTCAAAAGACCTATACTGTCAAAAAAATACAGCACACTTTTACTTTTCGTGAAATCGATTTGCGGCAGCAGCACCGAATTGGCTTTTTACTATTAGCCGGCTTTCTGCTTTTGCTTCTTTTTAGTTTCAAGCAAAAATCAAAAGATTAGCATAATTAGACACAAGGGCACTACTGATGAAATATTTTCAAGAATGAACTTACTGAATGCAATTATTAAAGAACTTCCAATCATGAAATATATGACTCTAAATACTATTATTAAAACTAATATTAACAACAAAAATTGATACATTATTTCTAAAAATCTCCTCAAATATTCTATATTGCTGAATAACTATTTTTATTCAATTTTTTCTTTTCCAATTATTTTAACCTGAATTAAGTAAAAAAAGAGAGTACGTATTGACGTATCTCTCACTAACTAAAGAAAATCCATTCATTATTTAGTTGATTATTTATAAAAATTCTTATTTTTTAAATTCATTTAAATCAAAAACTACTTGATCTTTATTTTTTAATTTTATTTCATTTGCACCTTTTTCACTCATTTTTCCATTTATCGTAAAAGTCCAATATTTATTTTTATTTGTATCTTGGGCATGATTTTCTATCGAAGTGATAAAACCATTTTTTTCTTCTACATTAAAGTGATTCTTTAAAGTCTGCAACAAAGTATCATTCGATTGATACCAAATTTTTTGGGACGTAATTTCTTTGCCCATGTCATTCAGCTTTATCGTGACACGGGCTTTTGTTTGTTCATCTGATACTTGTTTCGTATCCTGAATAGTTTGAGTATTTAGTTGACAGCCTGAAAAAACAAGCACCCCGATAAAAATAGTTAAGAACCCTATCCATCTTTTCATATGTGAAACTCCTTCTTAGTGAAATACTTTTCCTGCTCGCTCGTAAAATGATTCTTTTATATCATATACGGTATTTACGTACCGGGAAAGAACAAAAAACAAATCAGATAGACGATTGATGATCTTATAGGCATAAATATTAATCGCCTCATCTAAAACGAGCAGTTGTGTGATTTCTCTTTCTGCACGTCGGATCACGGTTCGTGCAATTTGAAAATCACTTGCAACTGGATGGCCACCAGGTAAAATAAATTTTTCAATTATTGGTACCTTTGTTTGATAATAATCAATTAAATGTTCAATCTTGGTCACATCTTCCTTTTTGACAATCATTTCTCCAACTCCAACAGGTGTGGCAAGATCTGTCCCGATATCAAATAATAAAACTTGTAGTTGTATTAATTCATTCTTCAATAGATCAAACTTTTTTGAATCCAATTCTGAAATAATTCTTCCAATCCAAGAATTCACTTCATCGATGCTTCCATAAGCACAAATACGTGCATCAGATTTCTTTATTCGTTGTCCGCCGATAATGCTCGTGTTCCCTTTATCTCCGCTTTTAGTATAAATTTTCATTCAATCACTTCCTTTATAAACCACATCTTAATTGAACTTTACAATGTGTACAAGTACTGCAGCCCCCGATTTCTTCGATTTTCCCCTCATGACAGATTGGACAACGTTCTTCAATTTCATCATCCGCTGTTTCTGTATCATTTGATACATCATATTCAGCAAACGAATTTTCATCTGCTTCCAATGTCAGCACTTGTGAATTTCGGCTGCCATCTACATAAACTGTTCCGCCCTTTGCTCCACCGCGATAAAGATCTTCATAAATTGCTGCGACTTGGTTAACTTGATATCCTTTAGGTGCATTGACTGTTTTTGAAATGGAACTATCTATCCATCGTTGAATAGTACATTGTACGCTGACATGTGCCTCTGGTGTAAGTTCCATAGCGGATATGAAAAACGGCGGTAAGTTTTCATTGTCCACCTCTGGATGATTACTTAAATATTCCTCAACAATTTCTGCCTGTACTTCAATAAATTTCCCTAGGCGGCCGCTTCTGAAATAGGAAAATGAAAAATACGGTTCTAATCCGGTAGAAACCCCAGTCATCGTTCCCGTGGAACCAGTTGGCGCCACAGTCAAAAGATGGGAATTTCGGATACCATAAGTCAGTATATCTTGTCGTAAAGACGCTGGCATTTTTCTCATATAGCCAGTTTCAATAAACCGTTGACGCAATGCCTTGGTTTCTTCAACATTTTGATCGATTAAGAAAGGAAAACTCCCCTTTTCTTTGGCAAGTGCAACAGAGGTTTCATAAGCAGTGATTGCAATTTTCTCAAAAATTTGATCTACTAATTGATTTCCTTCTTGAGAACCATATATTTTTTCACAATAAATCAATAAGTCCGCTAGCCCCATCACGCCAAGCCCAATTCGTCGCTCTCCTTTTGCCTGTTTCTCATTTTTTTTAAAAAAGTATGGGGTTGCATCAATTACATTATCTTGGAAACGGACACTGGTTTTTACCACATCAGCAAGTTTATCAAAATCAACCGTTTTTGTTTCTTTATTCACCATATTTGCTAAATTTATTGCTGCTAAATTACAAACAGCATAGGGGGTCAGTGGTTGTTCACCACATGGATTTGTAGCAACGACTTTTTGCCCGTATGATTGAGCATTCGTCATCTCATTTGCATTATCGATAAAAAATATTCCTGGCTCTGCTGAATAAGTGGCACAATAAGTGATTAAATCCCAAAGATCCCGTGCTTTTATCGTCTGATGAACTTTTACTTTACGACCGGTTGCTTCCCACTCCCTGACGTCGCCAATTTCTGTCCAATGCTGATCATAGTCGGCCATCTCAGAACTATCATAGTCATCAATCGCAGGAAAGCGCAGTTCATAAGTTTGATTCTTTTCAACAGCTTGCATAAATTCTTTAGTCAAGCAAACTGAGATATTCGCTCCTGTCAAAAAATCTGGGTCTTTTACACTATATGTTCCGCCGATTTGCAATTTTTGTCGTGCATCTTTTACAAAAGGATTTGTCGAATTGTTTTCTTGATGTTGAACAAAAAATTCCAGCCATGCTTTTTCATTCGGTGCTAACGGTGAAAAATTTAATCTTTCAGCTGCTAATTGTCGAATTGTCGCGTTTTTGCTAGTAGTGATCAAGCGTTGCAAAATGACCGGATTCTGAATCTTAGAGAGAATAAATTCAAAAATATCTGGGTGCCAATCATTCAACATAATCATTTGGGCACCACGGCGACTACCTCCTTGTTCCACTAAATTAGTTAGGTTCGCTAAATCATTTAACCATGAGATTGCACCGGATGACTTTCCGTTTACCCCATGAACAATCGCTGCTTTAGGTCTTAAGGTAGAACCATTCGTCCCTACGCCACCGCCACGGCTCATGATTTCCATGACTTCCTGGCGATGTTTTGCTAACCCAGCTCTTGAATCATGAATAAAGGGCATGACATAGCAGTTAAAATAAGTAACCTCTGTGTCAGTTCCTGCCCCATAAAGCACACGGCCAGCTGGAATTAAATTTTGTTCTGTTAAGTGGTGATAGAAATCTGCAAAAAATTCAGATTTTTTTTCCCCATCAATATCGGAGATTCCTTTTGCCACCCGAATGGCGATTTGTTCAAAGAAAAGTTCCAAAGGCTTTTCTACTTCATTCAAACTTCTATTCACTCGCCCCGATGCAATCTCTTCTGGATCTGTTAGAGAACTTTGAAATTCCTCTTCCACATGAATTATCAACTGGTTTTTCACGATTTCTTCAACAATCCCGATTCCTCGTGTTGGATATTGCGGATCTGTGTGTGTTGTTAAGATAACAAAATCACCGACTGTTATGGTTTTTCCAGTAAGGTCTTTATACGCATACCGATCAAGCATGATCAATCTTGCGATTCCTTCAAATGTTTGAGACATTTCAGAAGTAATTTTCGTTACTTTATCGAAACATGAGATATCTTGGTTTAATTTTTCTATATAGTCCATCGGATAATTCATCTAGTAATACCACCTTCATAAATATAAACACAATATATTGTATCATGGTGTAAGTATGACACTATATAATGTGCAATTCAATCTTGAGTTTATTTTGTTTTTTGGTACAATGAGAATGATTATCATTTGTTGGAGAAAAATTAGAGTAACAAATTTAACCTGTGCCAAGTATGATAGAAACTTTTATTTTAGCGTGACAACTATGTTGGATCTTCTACAAGAAGCGACAACTCGGCTGAAAAAAGGATAAAATAATTAGTTGGAGTTGTTATTAATAACGATGAACCTTATCATATGATTAATAAATAAATAATTATATAAAAAAGCTCAGATAGAACCAAATTTGGTTCTATCTGAGCAATAATTAACTATTTTGATGCTCTGTTTTGTTGAATATTCATAAAATTAATTGGAATTTTAAATAATACTCGCACTATAATTGGGGTGAAGATGACGAGCATTATACAATCATTAAACACCTCCTCAAAAAATTACTTTAACGTGTTTTTTCTATTGCAACTTGTTTAAACAGGCATAAACTGCCCCATACATTCCTGCTTCATTCCCTAATAAGGCTTTCTTCAAAGAATAATGCTCTCTAATTTGTGGAAAAATATATATATCCATCTTTTCTTTTAATGGATTTAATAATTGTTCTCCGGCTTCTGAGACTCCGCCGCCGATAATTATTTCTTCCACATCTATCGTATTCATAATCCCCGCTAACCTTGAGCTAATATATCAATGAACGCTTCAAGAACGTCTTTAGCATATTTATTATTTTGTGCAGCTTTCTTAAAAATTATTGGCGGGGTTATTTCTGTCCATGTTTCTTCGACTGACTCAAGTTTCTGTCGCATACTTAAAATGAGACCGTTAGCAGAAGCAAAAGTTTCTAAACAATTTCTTCCTCCACAACCGCATAATCTATTTTCACTAGAATGAACTGGAATATGACCAATTTCTCCTCCAGCGGAATGACAGCCATTTATCACATTACTATTTAAGACAATTCCCCCACCTACTCCAGTCCCTAAAGTAACAAATAATAGATTTGATTTTCCTTGAGACGCACCTTTCCACAGCTCACCCAAAGCAGCTGCATTCGCGTCATTTAGTAATTGAACATCTATCCCTAATTCAGTTTCGATAATTTTCTTTAAAGGTAATTCTTTCCAATCCAGATTAACAGCTTGAACAACGGTTCCTCCGTCAGCTGAAATTGAGCCAGGTACACCAATTCCAATACCGACTATTTCGGTTAGTATAGAATTTTTAATTGAAGAACGAATAGAAGAACAAATTTCTCTGGGAATATACTTACCTTTTTCTGAAATATTTGTTGGTATTGACCATTTTTTCTCAATTGTTCCTAGTTGATCCATTAAGACACACTTGACTGAGGTCCCTCCAATATCAATACCAATTATTTTTTGTTGTTTCAAAGATTCCACCTCTATACAAAGTTCCGAAGATAGTTAGTGCTTTGTTGAATTGAACGTTTTACATCATTGTAATCAGATTCAAAAGCTCGATCTTCAACCTCAATACAGGTATGACCACTGTATCCAATATCGGTTAAAGCAGAAACGTATTTTCCCCAGCTTATATCACCTAATCCAGGTAATTTGGGTGACATGTATTCTAATGGCGTCGCCATTATACCGACATCTTGTAATCTATCCCAATACATTTTGATATCTTTATAGTGGACATGAAATAACTTGTCTTTAAATTCATAGAGTGGAGATAAATAATCCATCTGTTGCCAAATGAAATGTGAAGGATCAAAATTTAAACCAATATAATCACTATCTAAGATAGTAAAAATTTTTCGAAATAAAGCAGGGGTAGTCATTAGATTTTGTCCTCCAGGCCACTCATCTTCAGTGAACAGCATAGGACAATTTTCGATTGCAATTCTTACTTGTTGTTTTTCAGCATAAGCTACAATCGGTGTCCAAACCTTCTCTACTTCTTTCAAATTCTCAGTAATATTTTTTTCTGGCATCCGTCCAATAAATGTTGTAACCAAATTTACTTCCATCAGTTTAGCTGCATCAATAACTGAATATAAGTGATCAATTATTTGTTGACGTTTTACTAAATCTTCATCTAATGGATTTGGATAATAAGCTAGTGCTGAGATTTCAATTTTATTTTTTTTGGCATAATCTTGATAGTTTTCTGCCAGTTCTTTTGTAAGTTTTTCTGTATCAATATGTGAAACACCCGCATACCGTCGTTCTGCTTTTCCAGCAGGCCAACAAGCAACTTCAACACAATTTAAACCATTTTCTGCGATAATATCAATCATTTCATAAAAATTACTTTGATCCAAAATTGCTGAGACTAATCCTAATTGCATGTTATTTCCTTCTTTCTATTCAAAGTTAATTGAACGATGATCGTGTGCAGAAATTTTTATTATATCTAATAGTTTCATCAAACGTAGAATTTCAGAAGGTTTCACAACTAATTCTTCCTTACCTTCGACATAATTATAATAATGATCAAAGAACATTTGATGATTTACATTAACCTCAGGCAGTTCTTCTGTGATTAATCGTCCTTGAGGTGGCGGACCAAAAGAACGTGTTGGACCAGCAGCAGTCATGGTTATTTTACCTGGAACATTCGTCAATAATTCACTTGTACGAACAATTTTCCCTTGAGGATGAAATCCATCAACATAAGCACTTCCCTTATCTCCTCCGACAAACCAATGACGTTCAAACCAACTAGATTCATCTTTTAGAAAATAGGTCCCTAGTTCTACCTGTCCTGTGATACCGCTATCAAAATACAATTGGACATTGAAATAATCATCGACATTTTGATTAATGATATTTCGTACATCTGCATAAACTGTTTTTAATTTCCCCGGAATCATCCAAAGCATTTGATCTAACAAGTGAACACCCCAATCGTAGAGCATTCCCCCACCAAATTCAGGATAAACATGCCAATCATGCATATTCCCATTGAAACCATATAAACTATTTTTAATTGTATAAATCTCTCCGAGAGTCTGATTTTCCACAACTTTTTTAATTATTCGATAGTCTTTATCCCAACGTCTTTGATGATGAATAGTAAAACGAACACCTGCTTCTTGGGTAATATCTATCATTTCTTGAAACTCTTTGGCATTCATAGCTGCTGGCTTTTCCAGAATGATATCTTTTTTTGCAGCTGCAACTTTTTTCACCATTTCTAAATGAAGGTGGTTAGGAACCGCAATAATTACTGTGTTTATTTTTGACTCAGATAAAAGGTCATCTGCTTTTAAAAATGTTTGGACTTCTTCTAAATCTGTTAATTGATCTTTATTAATATCACAAATAGCAACTATCTTAGCATAATCTAATTTTTTTATGGTTTCTCCATGGGTTTGCCCCATGAATCCATATCCAATAATTCCAAAATTCAACATATTTAGTTTCTCCTCAATTTTTTTAAACTGCCACAGTTCGTACTTTTACACCTACAAGTGGCACTGGGATATAAGCCGTTCTTGTTGCTACTGTTAACTTAACTTGATGATTTCCTTTAGATAATCCACCTGTTTTTAATACACGAATATATAATGGTTCGCCGTATTCCCACTTATAAGTAGTTACAGTAACTGATTCTGTTAGACTAAACCAGTCTTTTCTATCTATCGAAATTCGGATATCTTTTGACGATACCTCAACGTCATCCACCTCTATTTTGATGAATTCTAACATTGAAAGAGGAATGCCGCGATAATAAGTAATTAAGGTCTGTAATTCATAGCCTATTACTTCACTATTTTCTTCAATATTCTTACAGCTATTTTTTTTGAATACATTGTTGTCAAACATTATTTATATCCTCCTACCCTTGAATATCTTTTAAACAATCTTGAAGGTATTTCTGATTTGCAGCTACTTGTTCTTTTTCTTGCACTGATTCGCCGGGAAGGGTAAAGCGATTTCCTTCATATTCTGTCGCTACATACCCATCATAGTTCTTTTCATGCAAATATTCTAAAAGACCTTTATAATCCATTGAATACTCTGGACCTTCAGGTGTCATTTCAAATAATTTAATGTGAAAATGTTTAATATAAGGTATATATTCATCCATAATTGTAAATGGATAATTCTCATATCCATCACAAAGCGGTGCAAACATTTGATCCTCTTTAGTTTTAATTACTTTTTTGAATTCTTCTGGATAGTTGCCATTATTTTCACTTAATACACGATGAAGATCTGTTTTTTGTTCAAATAATCTATCTAAATAATCAAACATTTCTGGACTAGCTCCATTGTTTATTTCATAAGCAGCTACAACACGTGGAAATTTCTGGCAGAAAATTCCTGTATCAATAACCAAGCCAATATATGGTGAATCTAATCGCTTCATCTCTTCAATAAATTGATGTGTTTCTGGCTCGTCAAAAGCCATTCCAGCATGAATTTCTAAGGCAATCGTTACATCATATTTCTTACAGTATGGTAATAGCGGTTCACAAACCCAATATGGTACCATTGAAACTAAGCGAATCAACTTAAATCCCAGAAGATTGGCCTGTTTGATTTCTTCTATTAACAAATTAATACATTCTTGCTTAGTCAAGGTACGGTTATTATAAAGATTCGTGTTTAAAAAAACATCTGCAATCACCGGTTTAATTCCTGTTTCTTCTAAAAGGTGTTGCCAGTGATCAACGTCCTTTCCCACTGGATGAGGAGCTTTTTTGATCATTTGATCTGGTAAAATCTCAACTCCTTCTACCTTGTGCTCCTTTAAAAAATACATTAAATCATCCAAATCCATACGATGATTCAGATATTCATCTTGTAAACTATATAAACTCACAGCCGTTTTAATTTTCGACATTCATATTCCTCCTTATTCGATTTCATCATAGAATGAGTCATAAATATTGGATTGTCTTTCTTTCAAACCTACAATTCTACGACTTTTCCAGTTTCTGCAGATTTATAAATCGCTTCTAAAATTTGTGTAACAACAATAGCTTGTTCTGGTTTTACTAATGGTTCAGTATCGTTTAAGATTGCCTCCACCCATTGTTTCGCTTCTGCATCTTTTTGCTCTAGACTAGCTCCTTCAAAACCAAAGATACCACCAGCATCTGAAGGTTCAGTTTGTTCCAATTGATCATGGGCTGCTTTATTAAACACAACATATCCTTGGTCTAAAAAAGCTTTACCGAACATTTCTGCCCCACCATCTGTACCGCATAAAGTAACTTGTGCTTCTTTGGGATTGATCATATTTAATGCCCAAGCAGCTTCTAAAAAAATTGTTGCGCCGTTTTCCATTTTAATCAAACCAAAGGCTGAGTCTTCCGTCTCAAATTTTTCAGGTTCCCAAGGACCAAACATATTAGCCATTGGATTATTTTTCAGTTTTTGATATGTCGAACCTAACACCATTTTAGGTTTATAATTATTCATATACCAAAGTGTTAAATCTAAGGCATGTGTACCAATATCAATCAACGGGCCACCACCCTGTTTTTCTTTATCTGGAAAAACTCCCCAAGTTGGAACACCTTTTCTACGTACAGCATGCGCTTTAGCAAAATAGATTTCTCCTAGTTCTCCTTTACTACAGGCATCATATGTTGCTAATGAATCTGCACGGAAACGATTTTGATATCCAATAGTTAGTTTTTTCCCCGTTCTTTCTGCCGCTTCTAACATTTTTTTGGCTTCTTTATAGTTAATAGCCATTGGCTTTTCACACATTACATGTTTTCCGCTCTCTAATGCATCAACTGTGATGAATGAATGAGAAATATTCGGGGTTAATACATGAACTACATCAATATCTTTTTGGCTCACTACATCTTTATAGTCCGAGGTCACTAAAGCATTAGGAATACCATATTCTGTGGCAGCAATTGTAGCTCTTTCAATAACTGTGTCACAAAAAGCAACTAATTCTACTTGATCAGACAACTTTGCTAATGCCGGTAGATGCTTTTGATTTGCGATTCCTCCGCATCCGATAATACCAAATTTTAATTTTTTCATATTAATCTCCTCCTTATAATTGATACCCAATCTTTAAATTATTTTGGGAATAGTAAATATATCGATTACAAACGTTATTTTAATATATAGTCATTCCTTTTACTCTTTAAACTGTTTAATAAAAGATCAAACAAATTTGTATATTTATATGCAAATTTATTTAAAAAGCAAATATATATCATACTTTTTTGTTTAATTATGTGTTCTCCCACGTTCTCTATCTAGTTTCTCCCGTATGTCGTCTGTATCTTTATCACTTAAATCCCATAATAAACAAGAGAAAGCAGCTACAAAAAAGAGGATAGCCGGAATCAAATTGACAACTAAATTAATTCCATCTTTAGTTGCTGCTGTTTGCTCTATATTAGCTTGATAACCAAAAGAATGTAGCAACATAATCCCTATGGATGCTCCGATAGCATTGCCAATTTTTGTTGCTAAGCCATAAGTAGCGTAGGCTGTCCCATCTGTTCGAACACCGGATTTTAATTCTTGATAATCCACAGAATCTGCAACCAGCGAAAGAGATATCGGAAAGCCCATGTTGAATAATCCAAAAATTATATGACCTGCAATAATCATTGATAAATTATCAAACTCTGAGAAATAAACTACCAGCAATCCAATCCCTTGAAGAATTAGAGAAATCATCAAAACATTTCGCTTACCAAAACGTTTAACTAGAGGGACAATCGCTAGTGAGCATATTGCACCACCGATTGATGGGATTGTCATTAGTAAAGCAATCAAAGTAAATGCTCCAAGACAATAAATTACATAAAAAGTAGTTACAGCAATTCTTCCCATAAAAGCAGTCATTTGTAAAATCATAATTAAAAAAACAATCATTAAATACTTATTTCCAATCACATTTTTGATAGTCGTACGAAATGGTACTTTTTTATCATTTTTCATTGGTTGGACAACTTCTCTAGACGTCATAAATACAATAAAAAATAGTGGGATTGAAACTACTGCATAAATTAATGCTGTCATAAAATAGCCACGACCAGTTGCCACTTTTGAACCATCAGAAAATGCAATCATGATAAAAGATGACAATGAATTAACAATTATCATTCCTACATTCATACCAACTGAACGCCAAGCATTTAATTGATTTCTTTCATTAGCATCTTCACTCATTACTGCTGCTAATGCTCCATAAGGAATGTTTACTAATGTATAAATCATTCCTGCGATAATATAAATAATAGCAGCCCAAATGACTCCTGCAGGACCATTACCAAAGGGACCAGTAAATGTTAATACGGAGAAAAGTGCTAAAAATGGAGAGCCAAAGGCAATATATGGACGAAAACGACCGAGTTTACTTCTAGTACGCTCAGCAACCATCCCCATGATTGGATCATTAATGCCGTCCCATAGTCTTGCTACTAACATAATCATTGAAACCGCCACTGGTGCTAATCCTACAATATCAGTATAAAAAACAGTCAAATAAGTACCTACAAATGTCCAAACAAACTGACTAGCTAAATCTCCCAAACCATAAGTCATCATAGAAAATTTGGTAAGTTTCTTTTTCTCTACGTTCATTTCACTATCAAAGATATTTTTCTCCATGTGAACCTCCTATAAATAATTGAATTTGCAAACGTTTACAATAAACATTGTAATATTATAAAATATTCATTACTCAACGTTTCATCAATCATTTAATGATACTTAAAGAGGACAATGTAACGCATACATATACAAAAAACAAGATTGTATAATACAATCTTGTTAACTTGAAATCTTTTGAATATCGATTAATTGAATATCTTGAGGATAGATGTCCAGTTCTACTCTTAATTGATTATCATTAGAAAGCTGTTCTTTTATTTTTATCTGTGGTTGACAACGATACTTCAGATAAGTAATTATTTCATCATCTAACCGATCTAAATTACTAACTTGATTAATCTCTTCTAAAATATTTCCTGACTCTTGACCTATACGATAGTATTTAATCCGGTAATTACATGACTTTTCATTTAAATCCTTTAGCAAAATTTTTCTTTTTTGAACATCTGCTGTTGCAAATAAAGAAGTAGCATTTCTTCTCGTAAAAACACTATTAAAATCATAATAATAGGTTGAATTCAAATGACTATATGAGAAGCATAGTATCTGAATTCGATTGGATCCCCTTTGTGTAATCAATAAATCTTCAGATTGATATACCACTAGATCGTTTAATTTACTTAAAAATAGATACGCATAGTAACCAATTTTAGGAATTCCACTTTTAGAAATCAAGCCAGAGCCTCCAAATATTTCTTTAGTAGCTGTATCAAATGTAGTCACAGATAAATCAGATAGTTGCCAATAACCAATGAGGTCACAATGTGGAATAACTGATAATACATTTTTTAGAATATAGCTTCCCTTAAACGCTGTATCGTTTATAATATCCCGATTCAAAATCGTTACGTTAAATTCCGTAATATAAACTTTTCCTTGATAATTAATTTCTGTTAATAATTTCTTGAATTTTTTTATTCGGTGTAACATATAATCAGAATCTGGAGAAATAGATGCATGATAATTCTTTTTCTGATTTATCTGTTGTTTTACAGCATCCATTGGGTAAATAGATAAACTAATAAAATCTGGACGTCCTTTTCCCTTAGTCCATTGATTAAGAAATAGAGTTAAATCTTGTGACTCTATATCTAAACTGAGTCCACATCCGCCTACTTGAATTGTTGGAACAATCTGATGGATAGCTTCTTTGATAGCAGAAAACGCATCAATATATACTTTTTCTTGAGCTAAATTTAATTGAACACCTTGATCATCTATTCTAGTTAAGTCCTCATGACCAATCGTTTTTATGACCAATGGATTAGGCTTCCATATTTCAATAATCCACGAGGACACTTCTTCCAAGCCAAAAACATCGATACAATGACGGAAAAATGTTTGAAATCTCCGAATTAAATCCGAAAGCTCATAAGATTTTCGGGTGAAGGGATATCTTTTAATAATCTGTGTATGAGATTCATGGATTAACTTCCCCTTAAATCCTAGTTCTAAAAAAGGAGTCATACCTGCTTTTATTATTATTTGTAATATTTCATCAACAGTAGAAAAATCATAGATTTCATTATTTTGTTCCAATATTTCTTCACTTAGCAGACCCCAAACACGACCATATTTAAAAGGATTATTTTTTTGTAAAAAATGAATCTGTTCTACAAATGAAGCATGAGTAAGATCTCCTGCATATCCAAGATTAATCATATTTTTCTGGAAATTTTGTTGGTAGGTATTCTTTATGGAAACTTGTAGAGTTTCCTCATTAATTTTTTCAGCTTTTTCTTTAAAGTAAGCTTCTAAATTTTGAATATCTTTTTTAGCTAAATTATATGTACGTGTAACTTTTGTTTCAGCTTTTATTTCTTTGCGGAATTCACTAGGAGTCAATCCTTGATACTTTTTAAATAATCGATTAAATGAATTAATATTTGAAAATCCTGCTGAAAAAGCAATCTCTGTAATTGATCTTTCAGTCTCCAGTAGATCTTTACGTACCTTCTCCAAACGTTTACGTATCAAATACTCATTCATTGGCATCCCAATTTCACTAGAGAAACTACGAGATAGATATTGATCAGAAACATAAAATTTGCTAGCAATATCTGCAAGATGAATATCTTTATCGAAATTATTATCAATATAAAATTTTAACTCGTATACTTTTTGTTTCATACTTCGTTCTTCTTCTAAACTAGACGTTTTGGCATAACCTTTCTCTATTAATTGAATTAAATGAAAATATTCTGCAAATACTTCTGAGGTAGTATGCGCATCTTGTAGAATATAAAGTTTTAACAATCTCTCAATCGATTGAATTAGTTGATGATCTGTATTTTTACTTTCTGTTACGGAGTTCCCTTCAAAAATCATTCCTTCCTGATTTTCAAAATAGTGATTTAAAATAATTTCAAAAGCTTTAGTATCTTCTGCATAAACTTTGTGTACCAATGATTTTGATAAAAGAATAAAATCATTTTTCTGTAGTGATATTAATTTCCCTTCTTTTTCGATCGTTAATTCACCAGCTAAGACATATACTATGTGGATATTAGCGTCAAAATGTTGAATGATACGGTTTTCTGACAGAATATTTATTTTAATATTTTCCCAAGGTTCAATTAATCGCACTATCTTCGCTCCTCATGTATGTTGTTTTATAGCCATTTCTATTATAAATTTTGTCAATCACTATTCAATAATATTGATAGCGCTTTTATTATATGCGAAATTTTTTCAAATTTATATAATAAAATCATTAATCCTTTTATTAATAGGGTTGAAATATTTCTAAAGTCAATGCACTAATCTTTAAAAATTTAATTTTCCAGAAATTATTTATACTCCTCTGATGTGAAAACTCCATATTTAAGTTTGAAGTAATTGTTTTTTAGATATAAATTTTATTTGCGATATTTTTAATTCTTATATAGTCTTAGATTGACTTTTTTGTTCGTCTTTTGGAATATTTAGGCGGATGGAAAAGCTTTTTTACCTTAGAATTTGCTTTTTATCTCGTTAGTAAACGATTTTTGATTTATTCTTAGATTAAATTATGTGAGGATAGGAGTGTCAATAATGGAAGTTGGGGAGCGTTTAAAGCTTCGGAGAGTGGAATTAAATTTAACACAAGAGTATGTTGCTGAGGTATTAGGTATTACTCGACAAACAATATCGAATTGGGAAAACGGACGAAGCTATCCTGATATTGAGCGGATGATCCGATTGTCCGATGTCTATTCACTTTCATTAGATGAATTATTAAAAGGAGATAAAAAAATGGTCAAACACCTTCAAGAAAATACCCTCGTCAATCACTTTTTAAAAGTATTTATTATCATGCTATCAATAAATATCTTACTGATGATCGTACTAGTAACAAATCAAACAATCAGTAATACGTTTATCTTTATTATATTTGCTCTAATTGGGGTGAATACTCTTACTTTATTTTATCTGATCGTCAAAAAAATTTAGGGGTGGATGTTATGACTCAATCAATTATCCTGATTCTTTTTCTATGTTTACTTTTAGTTGTGATTGTCGGCGTAGGCTACTATTTCTATTCGTTGGTCTTGATCGATGCAAAAAATCGTGGGATCAAACATCCGAGATTTTGGTCATTACTTGCCGCAGGCGGTCAAAATGGCAGCGGATTATTACTCTATCTGTTTAACCGCAGAAAAACAACAAGTACGCTTTCTCCCGCTGAACAACAGAAACTCAAGCGCTTGAAACAAAAAATCTATTATTTAATGTTATTGCTTCTCTTTTTATTTTTGTCATTCATCTTTTTACTCTTTTACTAAGAATTCGTAATACATATGACCATTAAAAGAACAGCCGAACTATGTCTGTAAAGCACGAAATTACAGGAACAGACATAATTTGGCTGTTTTTCTTAGTTATAGCAAAGTCGCTTCTACTTGTTTATACAACTACTCAGCCCATCATTTTTTATTTTCAATCTCTCTATTCGTATATTTCTGCTCTAATTCAAGTAAATATTTTTTTCGTTCTAAACCACCAGCATAACCTGTTAAACGTCCATTTTGAGCAATGACGCGGTGACAGGGGATAATGATCGCCAATTTATTTGCTCCATTAGCACCACCTACTGCTCGAACTTTGTTTTTATCCCCTAATTGAACAGCGATTTCTTGATAACTAAGTGTTTGTCCGTAAGGAATTTGAACCAAACGATCCCAAACTTGTTTTTGAAATGGTGAGCCGTCGTAAAATACTGGAATTGAAAATTCAAAACGCTCTCCTTTAAAATACTCCCTTAACTGTTCTCCAACTCTTTGGCTGATTGTCGTTTGACCATAAATAATCCGAAAATTATATTTTTCTCGCAAGCGTTCAATCTCACGCTCTAGTCCTCGCCGATTTTCAAATTCTAATAAATACAAGTATTCATCATTTGTTAAACAAAGCATCCGACCAATAGGTGTAGATATAAAGGAAGCCATTAATGTTTGGACTGCAATTTTTTTTACTGGATTTCCCATGATTTTAGTGAAAGCATCATTGAATCCGCTAGCCGATTCATAACCCGCTTGCAATTGTTGATCAATCACCTTGCTCCCTTGGGTAATTGCTTTAAGAGCGATTCCCATTCTTCGTGCTCTTGCATATTGGACAAAAGTCATCTGGTAAATCTCTTTAAATTTTCTGCGAGCAGTGGCCGAATTTAACCCAAGTGCTGAAAAATCTGCTTCTTTCCATCGCTTTTCTGGATGAGCTTCTACTTCGTCTACTAATTTTTGGACTTCTTCAGGGATCAACTGCGGAAATGATAGCGGCTGACATATTTTACATGGACGAAAACCTGCTAGCAGCGCTTCCTCCGCCGTTTTATAAAAGGCACAATTTTCAAATTTGGGTTTTCTAGCACGGCATGAGGGATGACAAAAGATTCCGGTCGTTTTGATTCCTACAAAAAATATACCGTCGTATGCGCGATTTTTTTCAAGGAATGCTTGATAGAATTCCTGTTGTTGGGAAATTGTAATCATCACTTTCCCCTCCTTTATCCATCAAGTATAGCGTGATGAAACAATAATTTCTGCCGAAAAATGAACAACTATTTTTTCTTAATGAACAACTATTTTTTCTTATAGAACAAAATTTCTAAGTAGCCCTTACATCAATGGTTAAAAATTAAAATCCTCATAAAAAAACAAAAGAGCACATTGTCTCTTTTGTCTCTTTTAAGCGAGGATGACTTTTAACATATAGAAACTTAATCAGGAATCGTTTTATCAAACTGTCAGGTCTGGTTCCCCATTTTCTGAGATAAAGTGAAAGCTTCCTTCATGAATAAACGGTCTCCGTCCACCACGATAATTCTCATCAGGAAATGTCATAAAACTTTTAACAAACTCATTTTTCGTATCAATCGTATAAGAAACGCAAAGGCCAGATGCTTCAATCCAATCAACGGAAAAAATACCGCCGGGATATTCTTCGATATGAATCTTTTCAACATCAGTTGCTCCAGCATCTTCTGGCCGAATAGACGTCCAACGCAACTGCTTTTCTGCTAAAAAATCAATACGAAACTGGAGCCCTGAATCAAATTTAATAATCGCTGTTTTTCCTTCTAAAGGATGCTGTTTCATAGAGAACCCTCTCTTTCAAAATAAATAATGTGTTACACTCGTACAACTTAAGCATACAAGGTTTAAATACGGATAGCAACAATATAATGTAATCGCATACAATGTGTAGCTGTTGTTATTTAAAAAATGGCTTTAATTAGTTCTCATTGATAAACTTTCCTGGCTAACCAAGTGATTATACGTCGCGCTACTTGTTCGTTTTGATCATTGATGGTACTTTTTCCATCGTTTTTTTGTGTCCCATAAGACCCAAAACCAGCATGATTTCCTCCAGATATTTCTTGGTATTCAGTCTTAATAGGCAAATATTTTTTAGCCTGTTGATATGCTTGATGATTTAACACAGTATCATTTTCTGCCGTCAATGACAGTGTTGGTATCTTCAGAGTTGTCAAACGTCCCTGTTCATCTGGATAGCTTGCTAAAAAAAATACTCCGCTTAATTTCTTAGGATGTTCTTTTGCAAAACGGCTAGCCATAACGCCACCTAAAGAGTGCCCACCGACCACATAATTTCGATCAGTTTGACTAGTAAGAACTTTTTCTCCGCTTTTTGGTGCCAAAATCGCCAAATCAAAAGGCATTTTTAATAAATAGACTGGATAGCCCGCATTTGCAAGTTCTTGTGCCCAGAGACTATAACTATCTGGCTCAACCAATGCCCCTGGATAAAAAATAATGATTGGTTTAGAAGAATTTTTAGACGGAAAATATAACCAATCATTCGTTTCTTGTGCATGTCTAGCTACTTGTTGTGCTTGCTTTGTCGGAGGATGAGCCTGTGTGTGTAAATAAGCCATTCCGCCAATAATTACAAAGAGCACACTAATAAAAATTACCCAAAGAACCTTTTTCCACGTTTTCATTGCAGCTGCTCCTTTCTTTCGTTATCATCCTATCATTTTCCAAAGATTAATCCCAACTTTTTACTAAAACAAGAGATCGCGCCTGATGCAACGATCTCTTGTTTTAGTACTATTTAAATGTAAAAAAATTTTAACTAAAATTCACTAGTTGCTTCCGGTAAGATCCTTTGTAAAAATCTTCGAGTTCGTTCTTCCTTCGGTTGAGTAAAAAACTCACTTGGACTTCCTTCTTCAACAATTTGTCCTTGATCCATGAACATCACGTGATTTGCGACATCACGAGCAAAACTCATCTCATGAGTTACTACTACCATAGTCACTCCTTCTTCAGCCAGCTGACGCATCACTTGTAGTACATCGCCAATCAGCTCTGGATCCAAGGCAGAAGTTGGTTCATCAAATAAGATGACTTCTGGTTTAAGTGCAATTGCCCGAGCAATCCCAATACGTTGTTGCTGTCCTCCAGATAATTCATGAGGATAGTAATCTTCATAAGCACCCAGACCAACCTTTTCAATAGCTGCTTTAGAAAGTTTCAACGCTTCCTGTTTAGGAATTTTACGTGCGATGATCAACCCTTCTGATACATTTTCCAATGCTGTCTTATTAGCAAATAAATTATAGTGTTGAAAAACAAATGCTGTCTTTCGTCGTATTTGAAGCATTTCTTTATTTTTTATTTTAGCAAGATCAAATTCTTGCTGATTAATTTTTAATGTCCCTGCATCGGCTCTTTCCAGTCCATTCAAGCATCGTAAAAAGGTGGTTTTCCCAGATCCACTAGGGCCTAAAATAACTACTACATCTCCTTTATTTACATTTAAACTAACGTTGTTGAGAATTTCCTGTTGATAAAAGTGCTTGCGGATATTTTTGACTTTTAACATGTTGTTGCTCCTTCCTAATCGTTCGGAAATTTAGCTGTTTATTCAATAAATAAAAGGCACCTTGCAGACCGCCACAAAGTAATAAATAGATAACAAATATTACGAAGTAGGATTCAAAATATTGATACCCATGGGCTGCTTGAACTTTTGCGATTGCTGTGATGTCCTTAATCGTCATCACAAAAACCAATGAAGTACCTTTTACCAAATTTATTGTTAGATTTGATAAATTCGGTAACGCTGAGATCAAAGCTTGCGGAAAGATAATTCGGCGGTACGTCTGAAATGTCGTCAAGCCTACTGACTGACCAGCCTCAAGTTGCTGTTTACTCACCGTTGAAAGTGCCGAACGAAAAATCTCTGATAAACTACCCGTTGTCAAAAAACTAAAAATAATAAACGCATAATAAATCGGTGATAGATTAAATATATTAAATGAGCTATTAATAGCGCTCAATAATCGATTTAACAAACTAGGCAACAAACTATAAAAAAACAGAATCAATAAAATAGGTGGCGTAGCTCGAATAAAGGCAAGGTATACGATTGAAAAAGTCGTCACACCTTTTATTTTATGTATTCTTCCAAGTGCTAATAAGATAGCTGGGATAATACTAAAAATGATTGATACTCCTGCAATCAAAAGTGTGATTGGGACACCATGTAATGCCAAAACAAATGTTTCAAAAATATAATCTAAATTCATTTAAGTGCCCCTTTTCTTTGAGGAATCAATAGGATTTCTAAACCTTGTGTACCAAGAGCAATGATCAATGCCATCACCCAATAAATAATAGCAGCAGCAGAATAAACTTCTAATGAATGATTCCCAAAGTTACGACTGATCAATAAATTTGCCCCGCCAAGAACATCTATCAAACCGATCGTGTAAGCTAATGCAGCATCCTTCATCAAGTTTAACAATGCCGTCGAAAAGTTCGGCAAAGCAATTCGGAAAGCCTGAGGAAGAATAATTCTTCTAAAAGTCTGACTTTGAGTTAATCCAACACTGAGACTAGCTTCTGTTTGCCCTTTAGGTACCGCTGAATATGCTGAAATGAAAACTTTTGAGATCATCGCTGCAAATAACAATGTTAATGCTATCACTGCAAAGGCTGTTCGTGACCATTCATCACTTTGAATACCTAACCACCAAAATAATAACTTCGGTAATCCGTAAAAGACAAGAAACAATAACACTATCGGTGGCGTACAACGTAAAATAAAAATGTAACTTTCAGCTAGGCGTCGAATCGTTCGTTCCGGCGCAAAAGTTCCCCAAGAAACTAAGAAACCTAAAATTGTTCCTAAAAGAACTGTTAATCCTATGACAAGTAAAGTCTTAGGAACATACTCAATTAATTGCGGAAGTGTTTGCCAAACTTTTGACCAATCATAACGAACCATCAAAATCCCTCTATTCTTGAATAAATTTAAAAACATCCTCATCAAAATATTTCTTTGAAAGCTTAGTTAATGTACCTTCATCTTGTAATTCTTTAACTGCCTTTTCATAAGCCTTTGAGAACTTTTCGTTTTTCTCACTTTTATGCAACAATGGATATGTTGGAATTCCTTTGTATGGAACATAACTCAATTGATCCGCATATTGGTGGTACGATCCTTTCTCATTTTGAATAGCCTCTTCAAAAGACAATTTAATATCAAAATAGGCATCATAACGTTTTTCCAAGACCCATGCATATGCGTCAGAGACATTGAATGCTTCGGCAGCTTTTAATTGGATCGGTTTATCGGTATGATCTTTGTTGTACTCTTCAATCACATTCCATTGAGCATTTTGAGGTGAAATTGGTACACCACCTGCTTTTGCGATATCATCAATATTTTTATATTTTTGTTCATCTGCTTTGCGAATAGTAAAACCAATGACGCTAGCACCAATTTTTTCTTTAGGAATGATAAATTTCTCCGCACGTTCAGCTGTGTACCAGGCACCTTTGACCCCCAGATCATATTTTCCTGACTCTAGTCCAATCAATAAATCTTCATCACTTGTTCCTGTAAATTTCAATTTGTATTGAGGCAGCTTTTTATCAATAGCTTTCAATACTTGTACTTCAAAGCCATCAGAGTCTCCTTTGTCGTTGATATAATCATACGGTACGTAATTTTGAGTATGAGCAACATTGATAGTTGTCACCTGCTCCTTAGCGACCGCTTTTTTATTATTGCTTCGAACACCTATGGTAATTGCGACTACTGCGATTACCGCAGCTCCTATGACTAACCATTTTTTCATTTTCATTCTCCCTTTTTATACAAATAGTTTTGCTGCTTGACGAACCGCTTCAAGGTTCTCTAATGAGATATCACTAGGTACCGTGCAATCTGCACCAAGGATAATCCCTGTTGTTCCAGCATTTTTCAATAATTCTTCAACAGCTCCTTGAATCTTAGCTGGCGAACCTTGATACAAGAGTCCACGGCTAGAATTTTCAAAACCACCAATAACTGTCTTATCAAAAAATTTCTGTCCTTCGATTAAAGAAACATCTTCTGGCCCAACCGCCCAGTTCACCGCAGCAGCTGGGTAATTTTGATATAAATTTAAATCATTCTTGGCACCTTCATAACCACAAATATGCAAAATATTTTGTCCACCCGACTTATTTGCGGCTTCTAAGACTTTCAAATCACTTGGTTGGATAACCGTCTCATAAGTTTCTTTAGTAATGCGAGAATCTTGAACATTTTGAACGCTTAAATAAATCCCATCGATAGTTGTTTCGGCTAAAATTTTTGTTACTAATGTCACTAAGTCCTCTGCAATTACTTCTAATGCTTGAGCAACTAATTCCGGTGCTTTTACTAATAATTCAGCAAATTGTGCTTCTCCTCCAGGTAGTTGCCATTTGAAATAAGTAGCGGGAGCAAAGATATTGTAAAAAGCAGCAATTTCTTCGACAAATTGATCCGTCTGTTTTTTTATCAGCTCAACTTGGCCTTGAAACCAAGAATGATTGCTATCAATAGCTTGAATTACTTTAAGATCATCTGTCGTTTCAATTTGTTGAATAACCTCATTAGGATAGTAAAAATATCCATCACTCATCAATTTCACAAAATCAGGCCTAAAAACTTCAATAAATTTTTTATGTCCTTCAATATTTAATTGAATATTTTCTTTACTTGGTGCTGCATTCTCGGGATCATCTAAAAAATGAAACCAAAATCCAACTGGGACTCGTTCTACTTTCTCTTTTTTCAACGCTCGTAATACTAACTCTTTTTTTGTCATAAAATCGCTCCCTCATTTTTTTAAGAAAAATAAAAAGGACCTGAATGAAATTCAAGTCCTTTGGTCATCATTAAATGTCGTCAGTTGTTAATATCGCCATTTAAGAGTATGCCAAAGAACATGATGGACATAGACACATCATGCATGGCATCATTTTACTTGTTTGTTTTATACTCTCCATAAAAAATCGTCCCTTCCAAATAAGTTCTATTCAATGGAATAACTATACCAGTTAGTAGTAGGACTAAGCTAATTGAGATTTTTTATGACTATCCATTGTTTTTGATTATAACATCTTGTGCTTTTTCTAATGTTTTCTTCAATTCGGTTAAAAAAAAGGCTCCGATTTCTGACTGTTTGCGTCGACCGTTGGTTATTACAACCAAAGAATGAACGTCTGCATCTTTCAATGGGCGTAAAACGATTTGATCTTTAGTTAATCCATTGATGATCCCTAGACCTGAAGCATAAGCATCGGAGGCATCCAATAAGTTCATCAATGTACCTCGATCATTTGTATAAAGATTTGATTGTTCTTTAGAAATATCAATAGGATCTTCATCTAAATGAGCAGATCCATGATCTTCTTGGATAAAACGAACTTGCGGGTACGGAATCAGATCTTCTTTTGTTAAAAAAGGCTTTGCCGCAAGTGGATGATCTTTCCCTAAATAGATGTGGGTGGAAAAATTCCCTAATACTTCAAAATTAAGGCTTTCTTGACTAAAATAGCGCTCGAGCATCCGTTTGCTCTGAGGGTTTAGATAAATAATTCCTAATTCACTTTCAAAATCTCGAATACTCTCTAAAATTTTTTTCGTTGTAGTTTCAACTAAATAAAAATTTTGACAAACAGACTGAAATTTTTTTGTGACTTTGGTGAATGGTTCATATAAAAAATCGTAATGTTGAGAACTTACAGTAAAATTCTTTTTAGTTCCAGACACAAAGTGTTTTTCCATCTCTTCGACTTGTGATAAGATCCGTTTTGCATAGATCAAAAAATCACTGCCCGCTTCAGTCAGGCAAACGCCTGACTTTGAGCGATGAAACAGTTGGACATCTAATTCACTTTCTACTTCTTTAATTGAACTAGAAAGACTAGGTTGTGTCACGAATAATTCTTTTGCTGCTTGGCTGAAGCTGCCTACTTGGGCAATCGTTACTACATACCGGTATTGCTGTAAATTCATTATCATTCCTCCTTGAGTATTAGAACACCGGTCTATTCTTCAAAAACCTGCAATCCTTGGGTAAGATCGTACAATAAATCCTGGCTGTCTTCAATCCCGACTGACAAACGAAGCAAATTATCCCTCAATCCATAAGATTCCCGTAACTCTTTAGGAATATCTGCATGCGTTTGTGTCGTTGGATAAGTAATTAATGTTTCCACTCCACCTAGGCTTTCGGCAAAGGTAACCAATTTTAATTCTGCTAGAAAACGATCGATTTTATGTGCATCTTTCACATAAAAACTAATCATTCCGCCGATTCCTGGATATAGTACTTTTTCAATCTGAGGCAACGATGCCAATACTTTGGCGATTTCCTGTGCATTTTTTTCTTGTTGTTCAAAACGAACTTTTAAAGTCTTTAAGCTGCGGATAAACAACCAACTATCAAAACTTGATAAAGTAGGTCCAGTTGTATTGCAAAGCCATGCCAGTTTTTCTCCTAATTCAGCTTCTTTTGCAATTACGACACCGGCAAGCAAATCATTGTGTCCGCTCAAAAATTTCGTTCCTGAATGAACCACGATATCTGCCCCCTCTTTTAATGGCTGTTGTCTCAATGGGGTAGAGAACGTATTGTCGACAATCAACAGGGCATCATTTTGATGAGCTAATTCTGCCGTATCTGCAATTGAAACTTCTTGCATTAATGGATTCGTCGGTGTTTCTAAGAAAACAGCGTCGATTTTTTCATTCAATTGTTTTTTTAAACTATCGAAATCATCAAAATAATGAAATCTTGAAAAATTTTGTCGTTCCAGTTCTTTGAAATAACGATAACTACCACCATAAAGATCACGAGAAACCAAAAACTCACTTTTGGCTGGGAAATAATTAAATACTAGTTGGATTGCACTCATCCCAGAGCTAGTGACGATTCCTTGGCTACCAGCTTCTAATTTAGCCAAAGCATCTTCTAAAATCGTTCTTGTGGGATTTTTTGTACGAGTATAGTCATAACCGGTACCTTGTCCTAGTTCAGGATGAGAGTATGTGGTCGATAAATAAATTGGTGCAGAAACTGCCCCCGTTTGTTTGTCACTATGATTTCCAATTTGTGCTAATTCTGTCGCAGTATGATACATCTTATTTTCCTCCTTTGATTTTGCGGTTTACCTCATATAGCCTATTTAAGGTAAACTTAATATTGTCAGAACTTGTCGCTAAATTTATCCGAATAAATCCTTTCGTTTCAGCTGAAAACCACTCTCCATAATCAATCGCTAAACCAGCCTGTTCTTGAATAAATGACTTTGTCTCTGGTGTTGTGAGCCAATTTCTTAAATCGAGCCAAGCCAAATACGTTCCTTGGAGATCATGAACCTTGATTTCTGGAATATTTTTACCAAGTTGCTCTTTCAATAATTGATAATTTTGATTTATTACCGACAACAAACTTTGCAGCCAGTCATCGCCTTTATCATAGGCAGTCAGTCCCGCTAATTGTCCTAATACACTATTTTCCGTTTGACGATGCTTGTTTTCCCAGTCTTGGTATTGTATTTGTAAATCTTTATCTGGCAACCAAATATGAGCGTTAAGTAATGCCGCTAAATTGAATGTTTTAGATGGTGCATTGCAAACAATCAGATGATCCAAAAAATTTAATTCCTCAGCTACCGTTACAGCAGAAACAAAGGAATGTCCTGGTAGAATCAGATCGGAATGGATCTCATCTGAAATAACCAATACATCGTTTTCTTTACACAAACGAAAGACCTCGGTTAATTCTACCTTAGTCCACACACGACCAACTGGGTTATGGGGAGAACATAAAATGAAAAGTTTTACGTTATTGTTTATCAACTGATTCTCAAAATCCACCAGATCCATCTGATACCCAGCTTTTGTTTCAACTAAATTAGAAGTTATTAACTGTCGTTTTTGTTTTTTGATTGCATCGAAAAAAGGATAGTATACCGGTGGTTGTATGATAATTTGATCTTCTTCTTCAGTAAAACAACTGATTAGATCGTACAATCCTTGAACAACACCTGTTGTAAAGTGCAGCCAGTCTTTTTGAAATGCTGTTTGTTCATGTCGTCTTTGCCAGCCTTCATAAGCAGAAAAATAGGTCGTTGGAACCAAAGAATAACCAAAAATCCCATGATCAATCCGTTTTTTCAAAGTTTCTTGAACAAATGGCGGAACGGAAAAATCCATATCTGCTACCCACAAAGGTAATAATTTCCCGTCTCCATAGCGCTCTTCTAGTCCATCCCATTTTAATGAATCCGTTTGATATCTCTTTTGATAATAATTTTGAACAAATTCTGTTGCTTCCATACTACTCACCCCTTTTTAGAATAAAAAAACCGTCCCTTTGTCAACTTGACAAAGGGACGGTTTGAACCGTGTTACCACCCAAATTCGTATCTAAAAATACCTCGACAGCTCCAATTGAAGCTCGGCGAGATAACGGTCGCTGCCGTCTAACGAGCGTTAACCCGCAAGAGAACTCAGAGTTCATCTTCATTGAGTTTGCTTTGTCCCCTTTCTCACCAACCAGGGTCTCTGTAACTAGTTCCGTCAATTACTCTTCTCATCACTGTTTCAATATTAACGTTAATGTAATTATAATCATTTTATCATTTATGTCAAATAATAAAAAATTATCCCGCTTTAATCTGCCCATGTAAGACATTTTTAGTATTATGATAAATATGTTTTGCCACTTCGGCATTATTCATCGTATAAAGATGGATACCAGCAACATCTTGTGTTGATAGATCAATGATTTGATCGACTGCATAGGCCAAACCAGCTTCTTTTAAGGATGTTGGATCATGTTCGTATTTTTCTAAAATAGCTAGAAACTTGCGCGGCAATTTAGTTTGCGTCGTCTTAATCAGACGCAAGGCTTGATTGCGGTTAACTATTGGCATAATTCCTGCAAGGATCGGAACTTTAATATCTGCTAGGTAACAAGATTCTTGAAAATGATAAAACAACTCATTGTCAAAGAACAGCTGGGTGATCAGCTGTTCACAACCGACAGAAACTTTTTTCTTCAAATTTTGTATGTCGGCGACTCTGCTTACTGACTCTGGATGTACCTCTGGATAACAAGCTCCGCTGATGTGAAAATGCGGAGCTTCTTTTTTTACATAATCTACTAAATCACTTGCATAATGAAAATCATTTTCTGGCGGTAATTCTGGAATAATATCTCCTCGTAAGGCTAAGATTCGATCAATCCCCAACTTGTCTAACTGTTTAACCAATTCATCAGCCTGTGCTTGATTTAAATAGACTGCCGGTAAATGAGCAATTGTCTGAACCTTTAATTCATTGTGAATGTAGTCCGCTACTTTTAGTGTCGTCTCTGCGATTGTCTGACGATTGTTGCTGCAAGTAACACTGATAAAATCAGGCTGCAGTTGCTGCAATTCTTTCAATGTTTCAAACAGTTTATTCGCACCAATTTGAGTATTTGGCGGAAAGACTTCAAATGATAGTGTACTGGACATAGGCTACAGTTCCTCTCTGATTTGTTTCACCGCTTCTGTCATATTCGTTAAACTAGCAGTCGTTTCAGGAATCCCCCGTGTCTTTAACCCGCAATCGGGATTGATCCAAACTTTTTCTAAGGGTACTTTAGCTAAGATTTTACCAATCGTCTGTTTGATTTCATCAACTGCTGGGATTCGTGGTGAGTGGATATCATAAACACCTGGTCCAACCGCTGTTTTGAAATGTTGGCGTTTCAATTCATCTAAAATAGCTAGATTTGAACGCGAAGCTTCAAAAGAAATCACATCTGCATCCATTTGATCGATGGCTGGGATAATATCGGTAAATTCGCTATAGCACATATGCGTATGAATCTGGGTCGTTGCTTGTACTTTACTGTGTACTAAACGAAAGGCTGGAATTGACCAGTCTAAATATTCCGAGTACCAATCTGTTTTTCTTAGCGGTAATTTCTCTCTCAATGCAGCCTCATCAATTTGGATCACTCGCACCCCATTTTTTTCTAAATCAAGTACCTCTTCTTGAATGGCTAAAGCAATTTGCAAGGTTGAATCTTTTAAGCTGATGTCTTCTCGCGGGAATGACCAGTTTAATATAGTCACTGGCCCTGTCAGCATACCCTTCACAATTTTTTCTGTTTGATTTTGAGCATAAGATGACCATTTAACGGTGATCGGCTTTTCACGAGCAACATCTCCCCAAATAATTGGTGGTTTGACTCCGCGTGTACCATAAGATTGGACCCAACCATTTTTACTAAATAAATAGCCTGACAAGTTTTGTCCAAAGTACTCTACCATGTCGTTTCGTTCAAACTCACCATGAACTAAGACATCTAAGCCGATTTCTTCTTGCCATTTGAGCCATTCATTAATCTGCTGAGCAATAAATTGATCATAGACTTCTTCACTGATTTCATGACGTTTATACTTTGCTCGAGTCAGCTTAACTTCTCTTGTTTGAGGAAACGAACCAATCGTTGTCGTTGGTAATATCGGAAAATCAAAGGCATCTTTTTGTAACTCTTTTCGTTCTTCAAAATCTGGTTTTCGCACATAGTCTTCTGCTGCCAATGCTTTGATTTTTTCTTGTACTACTTTGTTTTCGATAAAACGATTATCTGCGAATAATTTTTGATTAGTCTTTAATGCCTCTTCTGCTCCAGCTAGAATATCTGCTAAATCCACTAGTTCCGTCAGCTTCTCTTTGGCAAAAGCAAAATGTTGTTTGATTTCATTAGAAAAATCTTCGTTCTCAGTTGTAAATGGTACATGAAGTAGTGAACAAGAAGTTGTTAGTACAAGATTTTCCTGATTGATTTGGGTTAATACATCGACTGTTTGTTGGTAATTGTTTCGCCAAATGTTTTTTCCATTCACCACTCCGGCAAACAATACTTTGTCTTGAGGAAATCCTTGTTTAAGTAATTCTACTGTTTTGCGGCCTTCGATAAAATCCAATCCTATCCCAGCAAAAGGTAACTTGATTACTGTCTCATAGGCATCACGAATATCCCCAAAATAAGTTTGTAACAAGACTTTAATTTTAGCATCTGCTAATAATTCTTGATAGATTGCTTGAAATTCTTGTAATTCTGCAGCCGTCACATCTTTTACTAAGCTTGGTTCATCTATTTGGAGCCATTCAGCCCCCAGATCACTAAGGCGTTGGATAATTTCTTTATATGCAGTTGTTAATTCCACAACGATATTTCCCCGATCAACTTCAGGAGCAAATTCACTCAATTGTAATAATGTAAATGGTCCAACGATTACTGGACGGGTATCTATCCCCAGGTTCTTTGCTTCTTGGTATTCTTTGAAAATTTTGTCACCAGTCACAGAAATCGTTGTATCTTTTTCAAATTTCGGCACGATATAGTGATAATTAGTATTAAACCATTTCTTCATGGGACGTGCTTTGATATCCCCTTTTTCTCCTTGATAGCCCCGAGCCAAAGCAAAGTATTTTTCACTTTCAGATAAACTCAACTCAGTTAGTTCTTTGGGGATGATATTTAGCAAACAAGCTGTATCGAGTGTCGTATCATAAAAAGAGAAGTCATTACTAGGAATTCCTTCGACTCCACTATTTTTAATCAATTGCCAATGTTTCTTCCGTAACTCCTTTGAAAAATCTTCCAATTCGTCAATCGTTAATTCATTTCTAAAGTATTTTTCAGTTGCAAATTTTAATTCCCGATTTTCTCCAATTCTGGGAAATCCAATAATCGCTGTTTTCATATAATTTCCTCCTTCAGCTGTGTACGGTACACATTATCATGCTTCTTTTTACTTGAATAACTGAAAAAAGTAATAACTAGTTATAGCCAACAGCTATAACATCCGTTATACTCATAAAAAATAGAGGTGAAACGATGCGTTTACAACAACTGATTTATTTTGAAAAAATTATCGAAAAAGGATCCATCAATGAAGCTGCCAAAGCGTTATATCTCACTCAACCCAGTCTTTCTAACGCCTTGAAAGAGTTAGAAAATGAAATGAATGTTCAACTGCTCGTACGAAACAAACAAGGGATCATTCCTACATCAGAAGGGCGTGAATTTTTGATCTATTGTCGTCAAATTTTAGATCAAGTCAATCTGTTAGAAGAAAAATTCAAAAATAAACCGCTTCGCAAACAAAGTTTTTCGGTCTCTGCCCAGCATTATGCCTTTGTGGTCCATGCGTTTGTAGAATTATTGCGAACCGTAAATGCTGATGAATACAACTTTACTTTACGTGAAACGGAAACAGAAAATATTTTTGACGATTTGACTACTTTTAAAAGTGAAGTGGGTGTTTTGTATTTAAATTCGTTTAATCAACAAGTCATGAAAAAATTATTCAAAGAAAAAGGGCTTGAATTTACCCCGCTATTTGAAGCAAAACCACACGTTTTTGTCAGTCGTTCGAATCCTTTAGTAGCTAAAAAACAAATCACTTTAGCTGATCTTGAAGGATATCCTTATTTGTCTTACGAACAAGGAGAGACGAATTCATTTTATTTTTCTGAAGAGATTTTGAGTACTTGGGATCGCAAAAAAAATATCAAAGTCAGCGATCGCGCAACGATTTTCAATTTAATGGTCGGACTTAACGGATACACGATAAGTTCCGGGATTATCAGTAGTGAATTGAATGACGATAAGATCGTAGCCATTCCGTTAGAATACAATGATGTCATCACATTAGGCTGGATCAAACAACAACAACTAGAACTCAGCCCTTTGGCTCAACATTATTTAGAACTTTTAAAAGAACATATCCGTGGATATGGTTTTGAAATTCTAGTCTAAATTTTCACCAAACAATCAACAATCATTCTGTTATTTTTCCTATAAACAGAAAAGTTCTCTCAATTATTAATTAATCTATGAATATCAACCTTATTAATATGAATGATGCTGTAACAATCACTTATTCAACTGATTTCATATAGATAAAATGCGTTCTATTATTTATGATAGCTCGTACGATGGATTTCACCTAGATCTATAAATAAAAAAACAGTATCCAATATGATTGGATACTGTAACAAGTGTCAATTCTCTACTGATGGCTCAAATAATACTCTTCTTCCATCTGTTGCATTTGCTTTCGAGTTTTTTTATTGTACCAAGGCGAAACGGTGAATGCCAAAACATCATTGATTAGATAGACCGAACTATTGACAAACATCGCTAAACTAGCCGAACCATGGGCAAAAGAAATATACCAAAGAACCATCTGAGCAAGCCCCGAAGCCAGCCACCAAAAATATTGATTATTATAGCGTAAAAAACTGATGATTCCAGCACTTAAACTGATTGAAAAAGCGATTGCGTCAATCCATGGACGAGGATCATCCGTAACTCTTTGGATCAAATAACCAGAAACAAAATAGACGATGATAGTACAGATAATTGCGACGAACCAACTTTTACCTGTAAATTTACGGATTTTTGACGCCATATTATGATTCCACTCTTTACTTAATAATACTGGAATATCCAATGTAATCATATAAGCAATCTGTTCCCCGATACTCAAATAATTTTTAGCTGAATAACCAACGTAAATAAAGCAAATTGCCGAAATAATCCCTAAAACACCATTAACTGATTTAGCGGCATTAATTGAAAGAATACATAGTACCCCGAGGGTTGTTCCGATGAAAGTGATCACACTTAGTATATCGATTGGTTGATTGACCAGCGTCATGACTTGGCACCCTAAACTAAAGAAAAAAAGATAATAATTTTGTTGCGGCCATCCTTTTAATTGATGAAGCAAAAAGTTGAAATAATTTAACATCTGTGACTCCTTCTAGAAAACAATCGTTCTTTTTTAAACAAAAAAAGGATTCGTTTAAAAAATCCCTTTTTCGATTAACCCTGTTGAATAATACCTCGCCTGTCCAGGCATTTGCAGATTCAATTTATTGGTCTCTTCTTTGATTTTTTTGATCACTATTTCTGAAGCTTTAGGATCTGCGACAAAATCATAACGATCTCCATCAATTTGAATTTTAGGACAAATATCAAAGGCATCAAACCATTGTTCATACCGCTGATTAACCAATCGGTAGTACTCCAACAATTCTGGATTCAGCGCAACTTGTTCATAATCACGCCCTCTTTTTTCGATCCGTTCCAACATTACATCAAAAGATACTTTGATATGTACCAATAAATCTGGACGTTTTTTAGGTGAGACCAGCTCCAGTTCCTTTAACATCGTATCTAATAAGTTATCGTATTGGATCACTTCTGCCTCGCTCACTCTGCCAAGATCGGCATTTAAATGGAAAAGAAGACTGTCCTCATAAATCGATCGATCCAGCACATTATCTGCTTGTTTTAAGGCATCTTTCATCGCCAAAAAACGTTTATTTAAAAAGAATATTTGCAATAAAAATGTATATTTTTTTGGATTTGAGTAAAACAATGGCAGTACTTCATTATCATCGACATTCTCGTAAAATGGTTTTGAATTCATTTCTTGTGACAACATATCTGTCAAACTGCTTTTCCCTGCACCAATCGTGCCAGCTACTAATAACATCGTTTCATCCATCCCTTCTCACTAAACTTTTCTTTCAAATCCTTGATAAATATTACTCTTAATTTTTTTGAAGTAAAGACTAGATTTTGTATGTTTTTAATGATATGTAAAAAAACAACACGATATGTTGTGTTGTTGATGTCAAGAGCATGAAGGTGCTTTCTAAAAAAAGAAGCCTCAGTAACATTGACTGAGACTTCTTCATTGATTATTTAGCTTTTGAACGACGTACGTAGTTTTGGTAAAGAATAATTCCTACTACCGTAAATCCAACTGGACCTGCGATCATCCAAAGTGTATCACGAACGCCTGCGCCTTCAATGATTGGTTGGAAAATTGTGAAGACATTTGCACCCAATACTAGTAAGAAGACTACTATACTGATAATCAGTGTCATGCCATGTGATTTGTATACTTCAAACGGACGATCCAAACCTTCTTTTTTCTTGAATTTAGGAAATGCGTAGATCAAGAACAAGTAAGGCAATGTCATCGACACATTTGCCATCAAGGTTAAAATGTTATAAAACGCTGATGGATCTGGTGTCGCAAATGAAGCAATCAAGATGATTGCAACAACAATCGCACATTGTGCCCACATTGCATAACTTGGCATACCATTTTCATTTAATACAGTAAATTTCTTCGGCCATAATTTCTTCGGTGTTCCCATAATCAATGTTTTCAATGGTGAATACGTCAATGTGAAGAAGGCTCCGCTATAAGCTAAGAACATTCCCAAACCAGTGTAACGAGCAAACCAATTTCCCATGCTGATAGCAGCAGCTTGGCTAAGTCCGATACCTTTACCAAATTCAACCCCTAGATTGTTCATCATTACATAAGAGATGTTCCCTAAGTTTGTTGTATCGCCTGATAAAATATCTTGCCAGTTTGTACTTACACCCCACAAGAAGATCCCTAGTGCATAACCAATCGAAATAATTAATGCTGATAGCACGACCGCTTTAGGGAATGTTTTTTCTGGGTTGCGTGTTTTATCAACCATCCCACCAACAGCTTCAAGACCTCCGTAAGCGAAGATTGCGAATACCGCAAAACCTAACAAACCGATTGGGCTTTGATAACTAGGATTTGGCGAATGTAAAATATGATCAAATGGTTGAGCCAAGTGGCCTTCATTTGCAACTAAAATAATACCTGAAATTACAATAAGAACAACATTCAAACTAGTTACCGCAAGTCCGCCAAGACTGGTAATCTTAACGATTCCTTTAACCCCTTTGATTGAGACTAAGGTAACAATGATCATCCATAAACATGCTAAAAGTCCAACCATTTGTGTTGAATTCAAACCGAACATGCTTAATTTTTGTGTTTGGTCACTTCCGGCAAAAGCCGTTGTAAAAGGAATCCAAACTTTTGATGATGTAGAAACCATCCAGACAACGTAAGAAGCAAACCACATGAACGTTCCAATAAATGCAAAACGCGGTCCCACGCTGACTTCCAACCATTTGTACATCCCACTATTTTCACCTTTGATCGTTGAACCAAATTCAGCCATCATTAAAGCAAATGGAATGAAAAATAGAATCGCAGCCACGACATAAAAGATGATTGAGCCATACCCCATTAAGTAGAATGCTACCGGACCGTTAGCAAATCCAAATACTGAGGTGAAGATCATCATGACCAGAGCGCCAAGTGTCATGCCTTTTTCTGCTTTGGACATTAAAACCACTCCTATTCAATTTTATCTAGGGTATTCACTACCAAATATGTTTTGATCTTATAATTAGTAATAACGAATGAATAAGAACATTTAAATGGAAGATCCCCTGAAATTACTTTACAATGAAAAAACAGCAAGCGCAAGATAGCTTCAAGTTAACGAATATTCTGAAAAAACCTATACGATTGAATAATTGCTCACAATAAAACGAGATCATGAAAATGAAAAAATAACAAAAAACTAAAAAACCAAGTACAATCATTTTAATTTGTTTTTTTATTATTTTGTATTTTTCTTTTGAAACGATCATATATCGGACCGTAGATACCTAAAAAACATTAGAAAGCGTTTCCTGTTCGCCACGGAATTATTATTTAAAATTAAAAAAATACAGGAATATGCCGATAAATGATCCATACATATGAGGATAGTTTTTAAATACCTATTTATTTACAACAGATTATGATAATTTCATTTGAATTATTTTAGCTTAGAATCATTTTTTAGCCATCGATTAATCATAGAAAAGCGGATAGAATTTAATTTTACAATAGCAATTCATAATAAATTTATGTAAACTATCAGTTAAAAAAGAGCCCATCGACTCTTTTTATACAATCAAAAACCGTTACGGCTTGTACTATATAAAATATTTTAGCCATCGATAGGCTTTCGGTGTATTTGCTATTTCTTTTAATCAATCATTTTTTAAGTAAACGGGCTTTTTGTATCATTTTATGATAATAGACCTGCATCTCTTTTTCAGCAACTTCTTGATCCAAATTCGCTACGTTGATCCACTTTACTCCACTGTTTTCATCTGCTTTGATTTGTAGTGGCTGATCTTCTTGCGCCATAAACAAGTAGGTCGTATTGATATGATGATGCGCTTTGACAAACTGGCCATTTTTAAAATGTGCTTGGACTGGCAAAATATCAAACGCAAACAAATCATCAGTTATCAATCGATATTTCTTGATCCCCGTCTCTTCTTCCAGTTCTTTTTGAGCGACTAATAAGAGGTCGTTACAGCCATCTGCGTGTCCACCTGTCCACGAATAAGACTGATAAATATTATGATAGACCATCAATACTTTATCATAGGTAAGATTGACCACCCACGCAGAAGAAGAAAAATGGTAGTCGCTATTTTCTCGTGTCAGCAGATTTTTTTGAAATTGTATTTGTTCTAGAAAAAGTTTTTGATCATTTGCTTCTTGCTGTGTAAAAGGTTTGTATGCTTGAATTTCTTCAATGATTTCTTTCATTTTTTATTGTCACTTTCCTGTCGTCATCTACTTATCAGCTAAATACCCTTCAGGCATTGGAATCAATTTTTCTGATTCCCGACTGAGGCTCTCCTCTGCTTTCCACCCGGCGATTTTATTTTCCGTTGCTTCGATCACCCCATCAAAAAGAGAATCACTTAATATTAGGCGTAGTGGTGATTCAGGCAATGCCGCAAGTTTTAAGATTGTCTTTGCTGCTAATATAGGGTCACTATCTGTCGCCTGACCCTCCTGTTCTTTTGCAAAGGCATCCATTTGTTGATGCAGTTCTTGATAATCCGGCAAGCGTTTACTATTATGCAGTTTCTTGTAAAGATCTGTCCAATAACCTCCTGGTTCAACAATAGTCACATGAACACCAAAAGGAGCCAGTTCCTGTGCTAAAGCTTCCGTCAATCCTTCTACCGCAAATTTACTAGCACTGTATAGACCTGAAGTCATCCAAGACATGATGCCCCCGATACTACTCATTTGGATAAAACGACCTGATTTGTCTCGCAAAAAAGGTGAAACGGCTTGAGCCGTCCAAAGAGAACCGAAAAAGTTTACATTCATTATCTGACGCGCCTCTTCTTCTGTTGTCTCCTCAATCATTCCTCCAAGCATCATTCCCGCATTACTCAAAGCAATATCGATGCCATTAAATTTTTCTGCTCCCTTAGCAGCAGCGGCTACTACCATGTCTCGTTCTTCAATATCGCCTAAACAGATCAGCAAAGAAGATCCATACTCTGTTTTTAACTTGCTGAGTTTTCCTTCTGTTCTAGAAAAAGAAATGACTTGGTCGCCATTTTCTAATACTAATTTTACTGTCTCAAAACCAATTCCTTTACTTCCACCAGTAATAAACCACGTTCTAGTCATCTGTCCACGCTCCTTTTTTCCTAATTACTCTCAATATGATTATAACAAATTAAAAGGCCAACAATAACTATAGTATCTAATATGCTGATTGTCAGTTATAAAATTCATACTAAGAGTCATTTTATTCAAAAAAAGTTGTGGCAAAAAACTTGCCACAACTCTTTTTATTTTGCACGAATCGGGAGCCATATTTGGAACTGTGCCTTCTGAGGATCAGCATCTAAATATAATTCGATATCTGGCAATTCAGCATATTCAAAACCTGAAGTTGGTAACCATTCAGTAAAAATCTGCTGTTGCAATTCTTGAATTGCTCCTGGTATAGGACCCGTTCCTGAGAATACCGCCCATTTAGCTGCCGGTATCTCATAGCGTGAAAATTCTTTTGTTTCTTGTTCGCTAACTACACCGATTACATATTCCCATTCATCTTGAACTTCTGGTGTTATCATGCTAGCACCTAAAACTCCTGGATTATTTTGATCCATCAACGGAAGTAGTTCTTGTAATTCACCACTCGTACTAACCTCGTTCCAAAATTGGGGAATTTTTTTCTGTGCTGCTTCCATATCTTCTCCAAGTTTTAAACTAACACCGGTAATAAAGAATGATGCTTTGTCAATTATTTGATACTCCATCGCTTGCACTCCCTTTACTGTAAGTTGGAAGGTCAACATAGGATAGCTAGTTAGTTTTGCGCCTGATTGTTTGGCTTCTTTTGGTGTTAGTCCTTGAATACTTTTAAATACTCGATTGAAAGAAGTTGGCGAGTCATAACCATATTTAAGAGCAACATCGATAACTTTTGCTCCTTGTTGCAGATCAACACTTGCCAAACTCATTTTCCGGCGCCGAATATATTCGCCCAAAGTCACCCCAGCAATATAAGAAAATATCCGTTGGTAATGATAACTTGAGCAGTGAGCTAATTGCGCCACTTTAGCCACTTCGATCTCTCCTACCAAATTATCTTCCACATAGGCAATGCTCTTATTAAAATAATCTAACCATTCCATTTATTTTCCTCCTGTCTTTACTATAACGGGACTAAGGGAAAAGTACCTCTTAAAATATGCCGCTTTTAGCGAGTTAAAAGGTCAGGCTTTCCAATCGATCAAAGGCTTCAGCTAAAAGCTCCAATGGTTGGGTCGCAGCTAAACGGATATAATCGTCACCTGTTGCACCAAAAGCTTTTCCGGGAACAAACAACACGCCGCTTTGTTCTAGAACTTTTTCTACAAATGCTACTGAATCCAGACCGCTTTTACTGATATTAATAAACGCATACATACTCCCAGCAACTGGTTGCAAAGATAAATATGAAATTTCAGCCACTCGTTGCTCGATATATTCTAAACGTTCTTTAAAAACAGCAACTGTTGGAGGAACAAGCTCTTCGTAGTGCATCAAGGCATAAATCCCTGCCCGTTGAGACGCAGTTGGCGCAGAATAGGTGATGCTTTCATTAATCATACCAGCAATTTGATTAATATAAGCTGGAGCAATCAAATAACCTAATCGCCAGCCCGTCATTGCAAAACCTTTTGAGACACCGCTGATTGTAATCGTATTTTCTGGAGCAAGACGAGCCATCGGTACAAATTTTTCCGTAAAAGCAAAATCTTCATAAATCTCATCAGAAATAATGAATAGTTCATTTTCAATAGCCACTTTAGCAATTTGTTTCAACGTTTCTTCGGAAAAAACAGCTCCTGTTGGATTATTGGGTGAATTGATAATAATCGCCTTAGTCCGTTTGGTGATTGCTTTTTTTAGATCTTCTACGTCTAATTGAAATCCGTTTTTTTCATACGTGGGAACAGTAATAGGGGTTCCTCCCGATAACACAACTTGCTCACGGTACGGTGAAAAATAAGGTTCATGAATAATTACTTCGTCACCAGGATCAAGTAGGACTTGCATCACTAAATACATCGCATGCAATGCACCAACAGTGGCTCGCACTTGTTCTTGTTGAAACGTCAATTCATATTTCTTTTGATAAAAATCAATGACTGCTTGCAAAAAATCTTTACTGCCAGCAGGCGCGGTGTAGTTTGTTGCGCCTTGTTTGACATCTGCATAAGCAGCTTCAATAATTGCCGAATTGGTGACCAAATCGGGATCACCAATCGATAAATCAATAATATCTTCTTTTTCCTTGGCCAAAATCGCAATCTTCATCAACAAATTTTCTGCCGGTTGCTGGAAGCGATGGGCAATATTGCTTTTATTCATCCTTATTCCTCCACTTTTTACTCGCTATAATACTTTATTCAAGAAATCTTGGGTCCGACTATTTTGTGGATGATCAAAAATCTCCTCTGGTGTGCCTTCTTCTTGAATGATCCCATCTGCCATGAAGATCACCCGATCAGCTACTTCTTTTGCAAAACCCATTTCATGTGTCACAACGACCATAGTCATCCCATTTTTTGCTAAATCTTGCATTACTGTCAGTACCTCGCCTACCATCTCTGGATCAAGTGCTGAAGTGGGCTCATCAAACAACATCACATCTGGATTCATCGCTAGTGCGCGAGCAATCGCTACCCGTTGCTGTTGGCCACCAGATAAGTTAGCAGGATAACTAGTCGCTTTTTCTTTTAAGCCAACTTGATCTAATAGCGCCAACGCATGTTCTTTAGCCTCTGCTGGATTGGCTTTTTTGATTTTTACTGGAGTAATCGTCAAATTTTCTACTACACTCATATGAGGAAACAAATTGAAGCTTTGAAACACCATTCCCATTTTTTGACGAATCTTGTCGATATTGCTATCTGGTGCGGTGATATTTTGTTTTTCAAAAAATATTTCACCTGAAGTAGGTTCTTCTAGTAAGTTCAAGCAGCGTAGGATCGTACTTTTTCCACTTCCAGAAGGGCCAATAATAACAACAACTTCTCCTTCTTTCACCGTAAGATCGATGGATTTTAATACTTCGTTGTCTCCAAAACTTTTTGATAGTTTTTGTACATTAATCATTCAGACCCATTCTCCTTTCAACTAAACCTAATAGACGGGAAATGCAGAAGGTTAACACGAAATAAATCAATGAAACCAACACATATGGCAAGAACGGCTTGAAGCTGGCACCTTGTACTACTCCGGTTTGGAAGATCAATTCTGAAACGCCGATTACTGAAACGACAGATGATTCTTTGATGATTGTCACAAATTCATTCCCCAATGCCGGCAAAATATTTTTAATGGCTTGTGGGAAAATGATGTAACGCATCGCTTCTTTTTGATTCATTCCAAGGGAACGGGCAGCTTCCATTTGACCTTTGTTCACCGCATTGATCCCCGCTCGAACAATTTCAGCCACATAAGCAGCACTATTCAACGAAACAGCGATACAACCTGCTAATAATTTAGATAAGTCTAGTCCTAAAACACCTGTACCAAAATAAACAATGAAGATTTGAACCAATAACGGAGTACCTCGAACATATTCAATATAAATGACGGCAATCGCTTTGAAAATCTTGCTCTTGCTAAGTTTCATTAAGGCTAACAGACTACCAAAGATCAACCCAAACAAGACACCTACAAACGCAAGCAAAATAGTATATTTTGCTCCATCTAAGTAATAAGATCCGTACTTTTGTAAGAAAGATTTGTCCTCTTGGAACATTAATTCATTGGCTTTTTTTTGATAACCTTTTAATAAATTTTTATCATTGATTGTTTTGATAGATCCATTGACATGTTTTTTCAATTCAGGGGTATTTTTAGACATGGCAATCGCCGTAACTTTTTCCCCTTGTTCAAATTTCACAGGTGCTAATGCCAAATTATCACTTTGTTGGACATATGCCTCAGCCACAGGCTGTTCCAAGACAACTGCTTCTACTTTGTTGTTCAAGAGATTATTGATCAAGTCCGGGACTTTTTGTAAAGAAGTCGGTTCCGCACCAGTCATCTCATTTTTAACTAAATCTTCTTGAGTTGTTTGTTTTTGTGCTCCAACTGACAATCCATTGAAATCAGCAGTTGTTTTAAAGCGTTTCTTATCTTCTTTGCGGACCATTACTTTTTGCTGGACCACAAAATAAGGATCTGAAAAGTCCACTTCTTTTAATCGTTCTTCCGTAATCGACATCCCAGAAATCACTAAATCGATTTTGCCTGTTTTTAAAGCACCTAACAAAGCATCAAAACCTAATTCTTCGATTTTTAATTTGACACCCATGTCTTTAGCTATTTTTTCTGCGATTGAAATATCAAAACCAACGATTTCATCTTTTCCATCCACTTCAGCATGAAATTCATAGGGAGCATAATCTGCCGATAATCCGACGACTAATTCACCGCTTTGTTGAATTCGTTCGTAAATCTCATCTTTTTCTGCGCCATGTACGTTTGCCGGTAAAAAATTTAGTACCATTAGTAACATGGTGAGCAATACACCTATTTTCTTTTTCATTCATCCCGCTCCTTCTTACAATTACTAAATTTTTTTTAGGAAAAATTCGTTCGTTGCCTAGACGTTGCTTCAGCCAACTGCTTTAGCAGTTAATCTGGATTTTCTGGATCAATCAACGCATACTGATAATCTTTCTATGAATAATAATATAATTATATAAATAATTAAAGAATAAATATTCAAAAGCAACTTGCGTTTATACTACCACAACTATTATAATAAAAAAAGATGAATCTAAAAAAATGATGAAAGAAGTTTACTCATGACAAAACAATTGATTGTACGTGGTGCCCCGCAAGAATATGAATTAAAAGCAAATGCTTGGGACTCTTTAGACGTCCATCTTAATAGAAGAAATATGAAAAACATCCTCATTTTACATGGAGAAAGATCATGGCAAGCAGTAAAACCCTACTTTCCAAAACTATCCATAACAACGTCTTCTCATTATTATGGCGGACAATGCACAGATTTAGCAGCTGAAAATTTTGCGTCTTTATGCAAAAAGGAACAGTTTGATGGAATCGTTGCAGTTGGCGGTGGAAAAGTTACTGATTTGGGGAAATTTACTGCCTATAAAGCACATTTGCCAATTATCATCCTGCCCACGTTAGCGGCAACTTGTGCAGCTTATACACCATTAAGCGTAATTTATAACCAAGACAGTGTTATGCTGCGCTATGACATCTTCCCAAAATCAAATGATTTAGTATTGATTGATCCTGAAATTATTTTACATTCTCCACGAGATTTAATGATTGCAGGTATCGGGGATACTTTAGCAAAATGGTATGAATCCAACGTGATCATTTCTCAATTAGCAACAAAACCACTTGAGGTACAAGTTGCTGAATTTGCTGCTAAGAAAAGTCATGAAATTCTTTTAACACAAAGCCATGAAGCCTTAGCCGCAATGGATAGAAAAATACTGAATCAAGCATTTATTGATGTTGTTGAAGCAAATATTTTACTAGCAGGAATGGTCGGCGGATTTGGTGATGAATATGGCCGAACAGCTGGTGCTCATTCGATCCACGATGCCTTGACCGTCTTACCAGCTAGTCATGAACAACTTCATGGAAATAAAGTAGCTTATGGGATTTTAGTTCAGTTGATGATCGAAAATAATCTCACAGAAATAAAACGATTGTTACCTTTTTATCGACAATTGCATTTACCTACAAATTTAGCTGATATGAACTTAAAACTGACCGACTTAGAATTTCAAGCAGTGGCTGAACGTGCTTGCCTCCCAGACGAAATGATCCATTTAATGAAAGAAACAATCACACCAGATCTTATTATTGAAAAAATGAAAGCTCTCGAAACATTTACGCAAAAGTAAAAAGAAGAACTTGCATATGCAAGTTCTTCTTTTTGGTCTAGTTTCATAACAACTGCTTTTTAAAAGATTTTTCCTGTTCTAATGGCGTAAATAGTTAAGGAAATCAGAATGAACAACGCCAACATTTCCAATAGAAAATCCGTCGTCTTTACTTCATTTTTCGAAGCGTTCTTTTCTCGTTTCATTGTGCTATTAAGCCCCTCCTCGCTGTGATACTGCAAGGATAACAAACCATCGGTATAGGTCCGTAACAATTCTTATTGAATTTAATTAGAATACCATTAGCGTAATTTAATTACATCTAAAATAATTTGGTAAAATCAACTAGCTCTATAGATTAGATTCAATGTCTTTTAATTTAGAAAAAGGAATAAACAGCGGGAGCGTTCCTTCTACTTCGGTCAAATATTTTTGTAACCAGACAACATCGAGCCATTGATCAAATTTATAGCCAATTTTAGGAAAGTTTGCTACTTCTTGATACCCAAGCTTTTCATGAAATCGAAGGCTAGTCTGATTTCCACCTGTAATACAGGCTGTTAAAATGGCGACATTTTGTTTTTTTAATACTGTTTCCAATGTCTGATACAAAATTTTTCCTGTACCTTGGCCATGTTTTTTAGAATCCACGTAAACACTGACCTCCACCGCCCAATCATAAGCCGCCCGCTCTTTGTATGCATGAGCATAGGCATAACCTAAAATTTTCCCATTCTCTTCTGCTACGAGATAAGGATACGTATAAATTGTTTCATTTATTTTTTGAGCAAACTCTGCTGCACTAGGCACTTCATAATCGAAAGTGATTGTTGTTTCCTGAACATATGGAGCATAAATAGCAACTAATGCAGCAGCATCAGCAGGTGCTGCTTTTCGAACTGTAATCATATTGAACCTCCTTACTCGTTTAATTTTATCATTCCATTTAATAAAAAACAGCCTCTAATGATGCTGCAAGAAATATCAACTATGGCCGGTGTCTTTAAACGAGAAATGATTATTTTATCTATTTTTCTTATTTTCATAGAATTATGCTGATTATCGAATTAAGTTAGGTGAAAATGAGGATTCTTTCATTTAAACACACGTAGTTTCACCTCATCCTTATGGTCATTTTCCCACAAATATGCTTGAATAGAAACAGTGTTTCTTAGGAGGAAATTTATGGAACAAAATCAAGTGCCTGATAACCATACAAAAGAGATGAGTTTATTGGGTTTAAGTATGATTGTAATCGGCTCAATGTTAGGCGGCGGTGTCTTTAACTTACCCAGCAGCATCTCTCAATCAGCCGGCGTTATCGCTTCACTATTAGCATGGTTGATTACAGGACTCGGTGTTTTCTTTATCGCAAAAGTATTTCAAACTCTTTCAAAAGAAAAACCTCAGATTATCGGGGGAATTTATTATTATGCTAAGGATGGGTTTGGAGATTACGTCGGTTTTAATTCTGCTTGGGGCTACTGGCTGAGCAATATCATTGGAAATGTCTCTTTCGTTATCTTATTTTTGGATGCCTTGAGCAAATTCATTCCTTCTATTGGTGGTTCAGAAGGAAGAATCGGTTTATTTTTAGGAACATTTATGATTTGGGGCGTTGTTTTTTTGGTAGCCCGTGGCATTCGAACGGCTAGTATTTTAAATACCATCGCAACAGGAGCAAAAGTCATCCCAATTTTAATGGCAATTTTTCTTTTATTTATTCATTTTAGTTATCAGACTTTTTCACTTGATGTCTTTGCTCAAAATATACAGTTGAACGGACGACAACTAGGCAGTATCCCAACGCAGATTCGGCACGCGATGTTACAAACCATGTGGGTCTTTGTGGGAATCGAAGGAGCCGTAGTTTTATCAGGACGTGCAAAGCGTGCACGCGATGTTGGGCGTGCAACCTTGATTGGATACACAGTAACGTTAGCTATTTATGTATTGATCGTCATGTTAAGCTTTGGATCATTGCCCCAAGCAGAATTAGCTGCCTTACCTAGTCCGTCTTTAAGCGGCGTTCTGCGCGCATCGACAGGTGCTTGGGCCGCTCACATGATCGATATTGGTGTCATCATCTCTGTTTTAGGTGCTTGGATCTCATGGACTATCTTAGCCGCAGAAATTTCTTTTGATGCTGCTCAAGACAAAATGTTCCCAGCATTTTTAGGAAAAGCCAACAAACAAAATGCACCGGTGAATGCATTGCTTTTAAACGGTGTCATCATGCAAATTGTCTTTATTGTTTCTCGTTGGGCGATGGATGCCTTTCAAGCTGTCACCAATACTGCAACGACCATGGTGCTGGTCCCTTACGTTTTATCTGCCGCTTTTCTATGGCAAATCGCGCGTGATAACCATCATAAAAGCCGGCAATTTTTGGCAATCGGCGGCATAGTATATGGAATCTATATGTTATACTCTTCTGGTATATTAACCTTTCTTTATTGTATCGGAATCTATGCATTAGGTTTTGTTTTTTGGCTGTGGAATAGCCATACCTATCATCGGCCAGTATTTGCAACAAAACGAGACAAACTGCTATTTACACTAGTGACTGGCTTAGGATTTTTGAGTTTACTTGTCTTTTTAATTCAATTGAATTGACCTCAGAATGCCTAGATATTAGCAAAAAACGACCAATTATTGGTCGTTTTATTTTTCAACTAGACCCAATCCCATACCGATGAGCAAGATAAGAAGCACAATTACTGTAATGGCTACATATAGATAATCTTTTTCTTTTGCAAAAGCAAAAATTGATACAACGACTCGTAAAATCGGCGTTAAAATCAAACAAAATAAACCTAATAGGATAAACGCGTCCCCTTTTAATTGAAACAATCCTTGAATAATTTGTGACAGGTTCTGTGGTGTTTGGCTGGAGTTCGTTTGAAAAAATACTAAGAACATACCAATCAAAATGATCACTGCTGACACAATCACCCCAATTCGCAAAATATAACCAATTGAGCGCTCAATTTTTAGGATTTCTTCCTTTTCTCTCATTAGATAATCACCCCGAATCCACGGAGAATCATCTGAATACCCATAAATAATAATATCGGAATAAAAATCAGCCGAATAACAAAAGAGCTTAAACGTTGCATGATTCGAGAGCCTACTGTCGCTCCAATTAAAACCCCTAAAGCTAATGGCGCCGCAATTTCTGGTAAGATCGTGCCGTTAAAAAAGTAAACCATCGCAGATGCCGCAGCAGTTACTCCCATCATTAAATTACTCGTGGCACTTGAAGGTTTCAAAGGCATCTTCATGATAGTATCCATCGCTGTTACTTTAAAGACACCGCTGCCGATTCCTAACAATCCAGAAGCAATCCCCGCACCAAACATCATCGCAAAACCGCCAGGAACCTTTTCAACTTGATAATCAATCTGTTTCTCCAACACTTTGTCATAATAAGAACCATTCAGTTTTAATTTTTCAGCTAGTGGATCACCAATTGCTTCATTGGACAGCGCTTCTGATTTTCCCCGCAGTTTTTGGATCATATTAATGACAGAAAAAAGTAAAAACCCGCCAAATAAGAGAAAAAGAAAGCCTGTCGGTACGATCCCTGAAAGAATGGCTCCAACAATCGCTCCAATCGTAGTGGCGATCTCTAAAAACATCGCGACACGCAGATTCAACATATCATCTTTCAAATAAGCAATAGTCGCTCCTGAACTGGTCGCGATCACGCAAACAATACTTGCTGCGATTGCATATTTAATTTCTAAGCCCATCACTAGCGTTAAAAAAGGCGTTAATATGATTCCTCCACCAATCCCTAAGATCGATCCTAATATTCCGGCAAAACCGCCTGTCACAAGCAATAAACCAATCTGACTAATAAGCATAACTTTCTACCTTTCTATCATCATTTTAGTGTAATTTCATTCAACTAGTAGTCTTGATCAATTATGCAAGATAAAATCTGTTTCTTTTCTTGCAAAAATAACGTACAATACTTCTATTCAATCGATAGGAGTCGATACTAGATGAGTAAAAATATCTTTGAAAACATGGCACATATGTATGATACACCTGAACGGAAACAATTGGCACAAATCATAACGAATAAAATCAAACCTGAATTCTATGGAAAAGTAATCGATTACGGCTGTGGCACAGGATTGGTCAGCTTACCCTTAGCCAATCAAGCGGAACACTTGCTCTTGATTGATCCTGCAGAAAATATGTTGGCTCTTGCCCAGCAAAAAATCAATCAGCAACAGCTGACTAATGTGCATGTTCTGCCTGCTGATTTTACTGAAGAGGTTCCTGAAGTAACTGCTGATTTAATCATGATGTCGCTAGTTTTGTTACACATTCCTGATACAAAAAAAATTTTGACTGAGCTGTTTAAACTCTTGCCAGACAAGGGAAAGCTATTGATTGTTGATTTTGCTAAAAATCCCTTGATAAATCATCCTAAAGTTCATAATGGTTTTTCTGCAACTGAATTAACTGATTTATTGGAAACAATCGGTTTTTCACAAGTAACTATCCAGAATTTTTATCATGGCGAAAAAATTTTTATGAACCAAGATGCTGATCTATTTCTGGCAACGTGTATTAAGTAAACTGTTTCGTCAAATTTCTTGATACGTTTTTTAGTTATTTTTCGTCTTGGATTTGTAATCCTAGACCCGCAGCAATCACTAATGCTTGATAGGAATCGACTTTTAAGCCATTTAGCTGCTCCATGGAAAAGGCAATTTTACTAAATTGATTAGTCGTAAAATCCAAACCAGCTAATCTTGTCCGTTGCCAATTGCTGTTAGTCAATTCGTTATTTACTAAAAATAAATGTTTCCATGTCAGTTCAAAAAACTCACTGTCTTTTAGTTGGCAATTTTCAAATGCGACATTTTTTAAATTTGTAGCACTAAATGAACCAAAGTTGATCAAGCAATCGGTAAAACAACCATCGCGTAAATAACTCTCTGCAAAATTACAGCCAGTTAATTTACAATTTTCAAATGCAACTTGGTGAAAACTTCCACCAATCCATTCTAGATTTGAAAAATCACAGTTCTTGAAGAGTACGTTGCTTGCTTCAAAGCGAACTAGTTTTGTCCGCTGCATCGTAATCTTCTCTAAAATCGAACGACGGATCATCAGATTTTCGCAAGTCAGATAACTGTAATCAAGCTCGCTACTGTGAACAGCCTCAATACTGGCTTCGTCTTCTAAATAGAAATCAGTCGAAAAATTTTGCGGTAACTCGGGAGATGCAGGATAATGTTTAATCATTTCTTTACTCCTATTCATTCTTTCTGTTCTCAGTTTCCCACAACTTTCTTGTTTTCTCTAGTCTAAACCTGACAGTGGCTCAAAAGAGCTTTTTACTTTGAAGAATGATAAAATTTAATCACGAGGTGACCTTATGAACAATAAAATAAAAGAATGGCTTCCAGTGGTCCTTATCATCGCTTTAATTTTACTTGCTAGGATATTTGTCTTTTCACCAGTGAAAGTTGAAGGACATTCGATGGACCCCACGCTTCATGACAATCAACGTCTGATCACATCAAAAATATCCAGTCTCGATCGACAAGATATTATCACGACAAAAGAACCTGACAATCAGAATCTTTATGTGGTGAAACGAATTATTGGATTGCCTGGCGATCGTGTAGAAATGAAAAAAAATGTCTTAACGATCAATGGGAAAGAGTATCCTGAGCCTTATCTTGACGAGTTCAAGAAAAAATTCAAAGAAGATAAACTTGCAGATGAATATTCTTACAATACGGCTTTCCAAGAACAAGCTGCAAATGCTGACAGCTTCACAGATGATTTTGCTGTAACCGTTCCTGAAAATCAATATTTTGTTTTAGGGGATAATCGATTGATCTCAAAAGACAGCCGCATTTTCGGATTTGTAGATCAATCATTGATTCAAGGAAAAGTCGTTTTACGGTTCTGGCCGTTATCAGAAGTTAAATTATTCTAACCATTAAGTCATGGGAAGATCTCATGGCTTTTTGTTAGCTGTAGCTTTGACCTTAAATCCGGAGGAAACACTAATGAAAAAAATTTATTTTTTATGTACAGGTAATTCTTGTCGAAGTCAGATAGCTGAAGGTTATGCTCATCAGCTTTTACCTAAATCAGAAGTTGAAGTCAAAAGTGCCGGGATTGAGACCCACGGCTTAAATCCTAAAGCTGTACAAGTGATGGCCGAAGAAGGCATCGATATCTCGAATCAAACGTCGGATTTAATAGACATGGATTATTTTCATCAGGCTGATTTGATCGTTACGCTTTGCGGCGATGCAAAAGATCACTGTCCGACTATTCCTAAAGGTGTCACCCATCTTCATTGGGATTTGCAAGATCCAGCACAAGCTGTTGGAAGTGACGAAGAAATCCTAGCTGAATTTAGAAAAACTCGTGGGCTGATCAAGAAACATATCTTAGCACTTAAATAAACAGTACCAACAAGTAAAGGACTTGTTGGTACTGTTTTTTTATTACGTAAAAAATAATAATCCCTTGACTTTTTTTCAAGAAACAACGTACTATATATACGAACACAAGTTCTGATTTTGGATTATTAAGGCTGGATACTTGTTAAGCCGTTTTCTTACTAAGGGTGATTAATTTGAATTTCAACTATGAACTAGAACCTACTGGAGATTATGCATTTATCGACATGAAATCTTTTTATGCTAGTTGTGAGTTAGTTGCGCGTGGGCGTCATCCATTAAAAGATCTTTTAGTTGTTATGAGTCATGCGGATAATACCTCAGGACTTATTTTAGCTAGCAGTCCTATGGCGAAAAACTTACTAGGAATCACAAATGTAACTAGATCCTGGCAATTACCTAACATTATAGAAAATCCTGCCATCGCAGATCTGATTATCGTCCCGCCTAGAATGCGGTATTATATCTCTGAAAACTTAAAAATACAGGCTATCATTCGTAACTATGCAGCAGATGAAGATATTATGTGGTATTCCATCGATGAAGGTGTTGTCGATTTGACCCACAGTTTGAATTATTTTGTCCCGGAAAATCTTAGCCGTACAAAAAAATTAGATATACTCGCACAGAGAATTCAACTGGATATTTTACAAAATACAGGAATCTATGCCACTGTCGGCTTATCAAATAGCAATCCTCTATTGGCAAAATTAGCCTTAGACAACGAAGCAAAACATGCAAAAAATATGCGTGCATTATGGAATTATCAAGATATCGCCAATAAAGTTTGGCAGATTCCTGAATTAGACGATTTTTGGGGAATCGGAAAACGAATGAAGAAGAATTTTCTCCAGATGGGGATTCAAACTATTTATGATTTAGCTCACGCTTCTCCTGCTGACTTGAAAAAGAAATTTGGCATCATAGGGTTACAACTGTATCACCACGCCAATGGCATCGATCGTACGAAATTACAAAAACGGTACGTTCCTAAATCAAAAAATCTCGGCAATAGTCAAATCCTTCCCAGAGATTATCGAGGAGAGGAAATGCCTTTAATCATTCGTGAAATGGCGGAACAAGTTGCCACTCGTTTGAGAAGGCGGCGAGGAAGAGCCGGGACAGTTTCTCTAGCGATCGGCTATTCTAATACGGCACTGACAAAAGGATTTAGTAGACAATTAAAAATCCCTCCAACTGACAATACTAATGAACTATCTGAATACCTGCTGTTTTTATTCAAAAAATTTTATACAGGAGAAGCAGTTCGAAGTATTGCCGTGAGCTATTCTGCTATACAGCCTTGCGTTGGTAAGCAACTAGATCTTTTTAAAGAGGTGGACCAGCAAATACGCCAGGAACATTTAGATCAAGTTACAGATTTAATCAGAGAAAGATATGGATTCGTCTCACTGATTCGTGCTAGTTCTAAGTTAGAACATGCCCGCAGTGTGACACGTGCAAATCTTGTAGGTGGACATGACGGCGGCGCTGGAGGATTAGACGGCTTATAAATTTTCTGCTTGCTAGCTGACAACAAGCTCCTTCAAAAAACAAGGAATTTTTCTCATTTTATTTACTTAACAACTAGTCATCAAGTAAGAACTTTACATCAATGGAGGTGTTTTAATCATGGGAGAGCCATTCATGTCTTATCATCCTGATCCGTTGATCCGAGACTATCAGGACCGCGGGATGGTAAAGTGGTTAGGCTTTTATTTAAGTGAACACACTGCTGAAATGAACGCCGAAAAAAATGCACGGAATCTCAGACAACAAAGAAACCCGCAAATGTCAGAACTAGAAATCGCTGATATCCTTCATAGGTCCTATCTCACCAAAAGTGTAGTGGAAATCCAGTTAGCGGTATTAACTGCTGAGGGTCAGCCAATCGCTGATGTTATCGGAGTAGTTTGTGGATTTGATGACACACTTATTTTTTTAATGAATGACCGCATGGAGATTCAAGCGGTTTCTAATGAATCCATCCACCATGTGCATTTGGCACGTACGATTAAATGGAGTGAGTTCTCATGACTTTGAATATCAACGGCGCCGAATTTGATTATCGGACTGAAAATATCGAAAAACTGACAAAAGATTTCATCGACTACATCGTAACGGATGTGCCCTTTTTCGCATTACAAAATGAACTTCTTTATCTGATGGAAAAAAGAAACATCACTAAATTTAGAATCCCCGGATCTATGACAAGTGATAAACAAGACCATATTTTTTATTTTCAAGTAATAGCTGTGAAAGAAAATAAAAAATTACGAACCTATCATTACTTAGGCATGGATCTCAAAAAAAAATCTTACTCCAAAATAACGGAGTAAGATCCTTCTTTGAGATTATTTTTTTACAAAGATTGCCTCTAGAATTTGGTACAACAGGCCGGCTAGTATAAAGATTAACCAACTATAGCCCCATGAGTGAGTCAAAAAGGACCAGCTGAGATAAATCATCACAATAATCGGCCAATAAATTCTTTCCAATAAATATTTGGTTTGAACAGCGTCACCATATTTTTCCTGCAATGCATTCGGTCCCAAGGCATCCTCGTCTGCAATAAAATACTTTTCTTTAATAAACTTATCAAAACTGTGATAATTGATGCTGCCATAAATAATTAAAAATAGACCAATCGCTAAAAAGAAAAACATGACTGGAACGCCATACCCTGCATACGAAAACAACTGAAAAAAGAAAATCGGTGAGACACTTAATACACATAGACAAATACCAAAGACTAAACTGATTTGAAAACTTTTTTGATAGCCTTGTTTTAATTTTTGAGCTTCTTTATTTACATCTCTCGGAATATATCGATCATTTAGTCGTGAATTATTTTTTGAAAACTGCATACCACTATAAATAATCACTCCAACACTGATGGCTATGATAATGAAAAACAATAATACTCCTATCATGCCAGCGCCACGAATACTTAGCCCAATCAATGTCCCAATCGCCAGCAGGCACCCGCTGATTCCTAGACTCAGACCTTTTGCATCTTTTTTTCGCTCTATTAAATATTGATACATTTCTTCTTCTAGAATTCCCTCCGGTTCTTCTTTTGCCGTAAACTCTAATTCTTCACGTAATTCATCTACTGAACTAAATTCACTGATCACTTTACCAATTGCTTCATGTTCATTTTTTCCTTCATCCAATAGTGCCAAATAATGGTCTTCCATAATCGTTAAAATTTCTTTTTTTGCCCGTTGAACCTCTTTTGTATTGGGAAATTCGAGAAATAATGTTTCCACATAATTTTTTATCGTATCCATCTTTACCCTTCTTTCATAAATCGGTTCACAACTTTTTTAGTTTGCTTCCACTCTTGTCGTTTCGCTTCTAAAAAAGTCAGGCCTTTTGCTGTTATTTGGTAATACGTTCGCTTTTTTCCATGAGTGATCTCTCCAGGATAAGAATGGATATACCCATTTTTTTCTAATCGATTGAAAGCGGAGTAAAGTGTCGTCTCTTTAATCACATAGATTTCGTCACTTATGTCGCGTATTTTTTGAGAAACGGCATAACCATATGAATCATTATCTTTCAACACCGACAAAATGATCACGTCATTGTATCCGCGGATCCCATCGCTTGAAATCATTTTGTCCCCTCCTATGATTACTTCATCTGTCGTTGTAATTATTGTACGCTAATTACTACGACAGGTAAAGTAAAATATTTATAGTTCATTGAAAAAAATTAATTACTATGGCAAAATCAGTACAGAAAGAAGTGAATACGATGAAAAAAATCGCAATTGTTGGCGGCGGGATTATTGGGATGACGTTGGCAAATTATTTAGATCAAAAAAAATACCAAGTAACGTTGTTTGATGAACCCACTGGGCAGGCGACTAGTGCCAGTGCTGGCATTATTTCACCTTGGCTGTCTAAGCGGCGAAACAAACAATGGTATCGCTTGGCGAAAGACGGAGCCGCTTTTTTCCCAAAATTAATTCAAGATTTCCAACTAGATGAAACAATCTATCAGCAATCTGGCACTCTGCTGTTACGTCCAAAAGAACAACTAACTGAGCTTTTTACTTTAGCTGAAGAACGAAAAAAAGAGGCTCCGGAAATCGGTACGATCGAATTACTTTCTGGAGAACAGACTCAACAAGAGCTGCCGTTGTTAAAACCTTTACCGGCCCTAAAAGTTAGCGGCGGCGGACGCTTAGATGGAAAAGCCTATTTGATTCAGCTACGTCAACTAGCCGAGCAAAAGGGAATCGAGTTTATCGGACAGCGCGTCCAATTAGTAGATGCTACCACGATTAATTATGGAGAAAAAGAAGCCGTTTTTGATCAAATCATTTTAACTGGCGGTCCTCATTTAAAAAGATTATTAGCTCCGTTAGGTTATCAAGTAGATCTCCGCCCCCAAAAAGGACAACTTTTAGTTTTTCAAACGGCTTATCAAACTAGCGGCGCTCTTCCAGTTGCCATGTTAGACGGTGAAGCTGATCTGATTCCGTTTTTGGATGGAAAAATCTTGTTAGGAGCTACTCATGAAAATGATGCGGCTTGGGATTTGAGAGAAACACCAGAAGCTTTCAAACAGCTTACCGATAATGCTCGTAATTTTTTAGCTGATCCAGAAAAATTATTATCTACACCTTTTCATTATCGGGTCGGTACACGTGCCTACACTTCTGATTTCGCTCCATTTTTTGGTCAGCTCAACGATCACTTGCTCGTTGCAAGTGGGCTCGGTTCTTCCGGTTTAACTACTGGTCCTTATATTGGTTATTTATTAGCTAACTACTTAAATACCGGACAGGCAAACTGGCAAGAGTATCAAAAAGAATTGATCACTTATATCCAACAGGAAAAAACACTAGAATCTTGATAGATTCCAGTGTTTTTTCCTTAATGCTGTTACGAACAAATGCCAATCTTTCATCGGATACTCTTTAAGTTGATCGAGTAACGATCGTTTGTTTTTCCAGCTGATTTTTCAGTTCATTTAGTGAGACATTTTTAAAGTTCTCGTTTTTCATACGGTTACGATAGGCACTCGCAGTTTCTCCTGTTGATTTCTTAAACATTCGACTAAAAACGACCAGACTATTGAAACCAACTTGTTCAGCAATCATCTCTACAGACTGATCTGTCTGGGCAAGTAAGAATGCTCCGCGATTAATCCGTACACCCATGAGATAATCTCTGATACTGATAGCTAAATGATTGCGAAAAACACGTGACAAATGACTACGATTAACCGCCAACTGTTGAGCAATTTTTTCAACCGTTACTTGTTCAGCATAGTGGGTTTCAATATACTTTACCGCATCTGCAGCTAGTGGCGAATACATTTTCTGCTCACCGAGATGGACCTTCCCCCCATCTGCTAAAAGCAGTGCTAAAAAACGATAGGTCAATTCATTTAAATGCAATTCATTTTCTAAAGTCTCTTCTTTAAATGATAGGCAAGCCAAAATGGTGTTCACATACTGTTGGATATCAGAAGAAACCAGCGTGTATTGATCATTTCTAAAAAGAGACTGACTGATAATCTCTTCAGCAGCCGACCCACCAAAAGAAAGCCAACAATACACCCACGGGTCTTCCCCATCTGCTATATAAAATGTCGCATCTCCGGGACGAATCAAAAATAGATCGCCTTTTTTCAATTGATAGTGCTGATTTTTGACTTGGTACAGTCCTTTTCCTTCCATCACGATATGCAAAATATAATTTTGCCGAATTGCTGGGCCAAAGGAATGAAAGGGCAGTGTTTTGGAAATACCGCAAAAGTCAAAATGAAGGTTGGTCGTTAATTGCTGCTGTTCTTTTTTTAAAAAAATTGTCTGCTCCATCGATTACTCTCCTGCCTTGAATTGCTCACTTCAAATTATACATGAGATTAACTCATTTTCCTTAGCTTAGTTTTTAATTTTTTAAGCGACTTTTCTTATCTATTGGTATACTAAAAGAACCAGATAATACCGTTTTTCAAAATTATTGTTAAGCGTTGTTATCTGCAATTCTCATACTCTTTAACTTTCAATCAAAACGTGCAACAAAACGTTAAATAATCATCACAAAAAAACGTTCAAAAGAAAGCGATTTCTTGTTAATTTTAAAGAAACCTAACTGGAAACCGGCTTATTCTTGTTACTTTTGATGCAAATCGCTAAAATTAACAAGATATAACAGATGATTCATTACATAAAGAAAGAGGTTATTTATATGCAGATTACAGAAAAAAATTTTGGCAATGGGTACCAGCTAATCACAATCAAAAATGAAGCCGGTTTCCAGTTGTCTGTTACGGATTTAGGTGCACGGATTGTCAGTCTCGGTCGTGAGAAAAATCTAGTTTTAGGATTTGACTCTGCTCAAGAATATTTAGAAAAAGATGTCTTTATTGGTGCTTCGATTGGCCGAACAGCTGGTCGAATCGAAAATGGACGTTTCACACTTGCTGGTGAGTCTTATCACGTAACCACGGATTCCACAACTGGTCATTCTTTACATGGTGGACAGCCTGGTTTTGAAACAAAAAAATGGCATTATACTATTGAAAACGGCGACGATGAAGCTTCTGTGATTTTTACTACTGTCAGCCCTGATAATGAACACGGTTTCCCTGGCAATTTAAGTGTGGAAGTTCGACACACACTCACTAAAGAAAATACTTGGCGAATCACTACAAAAGGACTCAGTGACCGTACTACTTTGTTCAATCCAACCAATCATGTATATTTCAATTTGACTGGTGACGTCACCCAATCCGTCGCGCAACATAAACTTTGGCTTGATAGTCCTGCTTTTGCCCCATTGCGCCAAGATAGTATTCCTACTGGAAAAAAAGTAAAAACAAGCGGTACAGCCTTTGATTTTCAAAAAACAAAAACATTAGCTGACGTCTTTACTAGTGACTTTGAACAAAAAAATTTAGTAAACGGAATCGATCATCCCTTCTTTTTAACTGAAAATAATTTAGTCGCACCTGCTGCTAAATTGACCAGTCCCGACGACACGATCGAGCTTGTTGTCTCAACTGATTTACCTTGTATAGTCATTTTTACCGCTAATTTCGGTGAGGCAGCTCTAGAGATACACGGAAAACCCTTAGCTGATCATGGCGGAATCACTTTTGAAACACAAATCGCCCCTGGGGCTGAACAATTTTCAGATTTTGGCTCAATAAAACTAGCCGCAAATGAACCCTTTGAAACAATAACTAACTATCAAATACACTTGAAAGAAGTGAAAAATCATGGAAATCAATCGTAAACTGAATACTACATTTGCTCAAATATTTGGACCCAAAAAAACAACACAGTATTTTTCACCAGGACGAATCAATTTGATTGGAGAACATACTGATTATAACGGTGGTCATGTCTTCCCTGCTTCTATCACCTATGGGACTTACGGCGTTGCAGCAGCACGTGAGGACGATCAAGTTCTCGTTTACTCTACCAATTTTGAAGAAATCGGTGTGCTGGCTTTTAGTATCGATAAACTGGCTTATGATAAAAATGATCACTGGGCAAATTATGTCAAAGGAATGGTTTTAAAATTAAAAGAGGCTGGACATTTGATTGATCATGGGTTCGAATTATTAGTCGAAGGAACTATCCCAAATGGTGCTGGACTGTCGAGCAGCGCTTCTTTGGAGCTATTAGTTGGGGTTGTCTTAGAAGATCTATTTAACTTAAAAACGGAGCGACTTGAGTTAGTCAAAACAGGAAAAAAAGTTGAAAATGAGTTTATCGGAGTAAATTCAGGAATCATGGATCAATTTGCTATTGGCTTTGGGGCAGTTGATCACGCAATCTTACTAGATACCAACACATTAGCTTACGAAATGGTTCCCGTAAAACTTGAGGGTTATGCGGTTGTTATCATGAATACGAATAAACGGCGTGAATTAGCAGATTCCAAGTACAATGAGCGCCGCAGCGAGTGTGAAGAAGCCTTAATCCGTCTGCAAAAACAATTAACTATCCACTCACTCGGCGAACTGGACGAAGAGACATTCAACGCGCAAAGCAACTTGATTGGTGATGATACATTGATTCGTCGTGCACGTCATGCTGTCACAGAAAATCAACGAACTCTCTTAGCCAAGGCTGAACTGGAAAAAGGGAATCTGGCTGCTTTCGGGAAATTATTGAATGCTTCACATCATTCTTTACGCTACGATTATGAAGTAACTGGGATTGAACTAGACACTTTAGTCGATGCGGCACAAGCCCAAGAAGGTGTTCTAGGAGCTCGCATGACTGGGGCAGGGTTTGGCGGCTGCGCCATTGCTTTAGTCAAAGAAGAAACTATCCCTGCATTTAAAAATGCAGTATATGACAAGTATTTAAAAATAATTGGTTATGCTCCGGAATTTTATGTTGCTCATATCGGCAGCGGAACAACTAAAATCGGTTAATAAAAAAGATTACTTTTATCAGATTGGTAAAAGTAATCTTTTTTTCTAACTTGCTTAATTGTGTAAACCTATCAATCAGATTTTGGATGTGAACGTACAGGTTTTTCTTTTTTCTACCGACTAACACATTTTCCTGTGTTAAAATAATGGATATTGTGATTAACGGAGGTTCTAATGAAAAAAGATTCTGGGTTGATTTATGGGTTTAGCGCATATATATTTTGGGGATTTTTACCACTTTATTGGAAATTATTGGGAAATGTCGGACCTATTGAAATCTTATTCTATCGAATTATTTGGTCGTTGATTTTCATGTTTATCTATTTGACCAGTTTACAAAAACTGCCTGTTTTTATTCAAGAAGTCAAAGAACTTTTAAAAAGTAGACGAAAAATTTTCGCCATCATTGCAGCGGCGATTTTTATTTCTCTTAACTGGGGAATCTATATTTACACAGTTTCCATTGGGCAAGTTCAACAAGCTAGTTTAGGTTATTACATCAACCCTTTATTAAATGTATTAGCTGGTACGATTTATTTAAAAGAACCTCTATCAAAACAAGCCAAATTAGCTAGCCTTTCAGCTTTTACTGGTGTCGTATTATTGACCGTTCAAACAGGCGTATTTCCTTTTCATTCACTTTTTATTGCTGCTAGTTTTTGTTTATACGGATTGACCAAAAAACAGTTACAACTAAGCGCCGCTACCAGTATTACCTTGGAAACCCTGATTATTGCACCGCTAGCGCTAGGATATTTATTCTTTGTTTCTCCAACTGGATTTATGCAGTATTCATTTAATACTAATCTATTACTTATCGGAGCTGGAATAGTCACTGCAATTCCATTATTGTTATTTGCAATAGCTGTTAAAAAATTGTCCTACATCACGATTGGTTTTTTACAGTACGTTAATCCGACAATCATGTTAATTATGGCAATTTTTCTCTTTCATGAACCCTATGCGTTGCCTCAATTCATTGCTTTTGCCTTTATTTGGTTAGGAATTTTAATTTTTATTATCGGTAATATCGTTGATACACGCAAAAAAAGCTTCAAGCAGTAATACTTGAAGCTTTAAAATTATCCAATCAATTGTATTTAATTGTTTTTTTGGAAAACTTTGATATTCTCGATCACTTTTTGAGCTAAACGGACTTTGGCCATCGAGGTCAAACCAGCATTGGTTTTCCCTACAAAAACATTGGGTAGCCCTATCACTTCTTTACCTAAGCCTGCTTCAGTATCACTAAACGCAAAATTTCCTGGTTGAGCCAACCAGTGTTTCAAGGCTGCCACTTCATGTGAAGGGGCAATCGACACATTCATCAAAATTTTCCCATTACCAAAAAATTTAAACGCTGTTTCATCTAACAAAACAACATTTTTATTTAGACAAGTAATCATGATGTCTACTTTTTGTAGTAAGTCATTTAATGGGAGATATTCCATCGCCAATTCTTTTTCTAATTCAGGCTTACGCGTCCGACTATAGTAATTTACATCCATTCCAAAAAAAGTCATTGTTCGCGCCAATAAACTGCCCACTGTCCCCATTCCAACAATTCCAACTTTAACGCCGGTCAATTCCATTGGTTCTGCTTTCCACATTGCCGGACCACGCCCTTGTAGCAAACGAACCAACTCACTGATGGCATATTCTTTTACCCCTTCATCACCGTAGTCACGAACCCCGGTCACAACGATTCCTTTTTTTTCTGCATGAAGAATGTCTACATTGGCATTTTCTGGTGCATACAAACTAGCACAGATCCCAATGTAACGAATATTAGGACAAGCATCTAGCACTTCTTTATCAATAAAACTTGTAAAGCTCAACAACACACAATCAGCATCGCCAATTCGTTCACTAATCGTTGCGGCCTCTGTCGGAATATCTTTATAAAAAATTGTTTCTTCTGCCAAATCTTTTAATTTTTCATCCCATTTAGGCAACAACTTGGTTGGCTCAATCGCAACCATTTTCTTAAATTTCTTCATGTCAGCCTCCTATTTTCGTCCTTCTTTCATGATAAGTCCAATCGATCCTACCGTCAACGAAGAAGCAGACATTGCTCTTATAAATTATGCCCAGCCAACAAAAAACACCGGCAAAAAATTTACCGGTGTCAATCTTATGCTTTGTTTCTTGCTTTTACAATTTCATCAACTAACTTATCGATTGCTGGATCTTGTAAATAATTTTTCAACGTTACAATCTTCATTTTCGGATGTGCCTTCTGCGTTCGTTCCTCCAAGTCTTGGTGAACAACTACCATATCACTGTCTTCTGGTACATCTTCGATTCGATAATTTTTTACTTCGATATCAGTAATACCTGCTTTTTGTAATTTTTTTCTAAATGTTGTCGCTCCCATTGCACTGCTCCCCATTCCTGCATCACAAGCGAAGGATACTTTGCTCAATCCTGCAGTAACTGAGTTTTCCATCTTAGAATGTTCACCATTTAATAACTCTTTTCCTTCTGATTTCATCGATTTTGATTTTTGAACCGACTCTTCAAAACTTTCATCATCATCTTCTGACTTATCTGCTTTTAAAATTACAGACGTCACTAAGAAAGAAACTACTGTGGCAATTGCTACACCAGCAATAACACCGAAAAAATTTCCTCGAGGTGTTAAAGCTAGATAGGAAAAGATTGAACCTGGACTTGGCCCAGCAACTAATCCTACATCAAGTAATTGAAATGTCAATGTTCCAGCCATACCACCTGCAATCATCGATAAAATAGTAATCGGTTTCATCAACACGTAAGGAAAATACATTTCGTGGATTCCACCAAAGAAGTGAATGATGATTGCTCCCGGTGCTGTTCGTTTTGCGACTTTTTTCCCAAAGAAAGAATATGCCAATAATAAACCTAACCCTGGTCCGGGATTGGATGCTACCATGAAATAGATTGATTTTCCAGCTTCCAGTGTTTGTTGCATACCTAGTGGGTAATAGACACCTTGGTCAATCACGTTATTTAAGAATAAAACTTTTGCGGGCTCATTAATTAAAGATAATAATGGTAAAAAACCAGTGGCTACTAGTGCTTCAATTGCATTAGTTACAAATTGGTTAGCCGATTGGATCGTAGGCCCTACAACTAGGTACGACAAGCACATTAACACAAATCCAATAATTCCGATAGAAAAATTGTTGACAACCATCTCAAAACCGGCAGGAATTTTTCCATCTAAAAAATTATCTGTTTTTTTCATAATCCAACCGCCTAGTGGGCCCATAATCATAGCACCCATAAACATCGGTATATCTGCACCGATAATCAATCCAATAGTTCCCAGTGCACCTAAAACTGCACCACGTTGGCCACCAATCATGCGTCCACCAGTATAGGCTAACAATAATGGCAATAAATAACTGACTGTGGGGGATACTAATTCCCCTAGTGCTTTATTAGGAAACCAACCGGTTGGAATAAATAATGCTGTCACAATTCCCCAAGCAATAAAGGCACCAATATTAGGCAGTACCATATTTGTTAAAAATCCACCAAAAGCTTGAACTCTCGCACGTGTGGACACTTTTTTTTCTACATTCGTTCCATCCATTTCCTTCTCTCCTTTACTCTTTAATCAAATCCAGCAATGCTTGTTCAGAATTAACCTTGATTACCTTTTGATATAATTCTTCATCACTTAATAATTCACCTAAATTTGCAATTAACTCTAGATGACCATCTGGTGAATCTGATGCTAGTGTAAATAAAACATTTACTGGTTCTTTGCCAGGAAATAGCACAGCCTCATTTAAATGTAAAAAAGTGATTCCAATTCCCTTACTTCCATATTCTGGTCGTGCATGAGGCATTGCGACTTGTGGCAATAAAATAATATAATTCCCATTGTCTAAAACATTTTGGATCATTGCCTCAATATATGCTTCTTCTATAAGATTTTTTTCTAAAAGAGGCTGCGCACCTTTACGGATTGCTTCTTGCCAAGAATCAATTTTATCAACAAACATTGTATTTCCTTTTAATTGTTCTTTTAACATATTTACCTCCTATATCTGTGACTCATACGCAACAATGACTTCTTGAAGTACTTCTCCATCTAATTTTGAAATTTGTTTAATCGCCGTTTCTAACCCTTCATTTACAATCAACATATTTAATTTTTCAGCTTCTGGATCAGTAGCATTCCGATAGTGGTATCCTGCAGCAATGACTTTGACACCTGCTCCATAAGGCAGATTTTTCGCATTTAGTTTCGTTACTGGTGCAATCAAACGGTCGTTAGGTCCTAGTTTTCTGATTGGCGATCTGCCGACACGAACAATCGCATCTGAAAGTTTTTGATTACCATGACGCTTTAGTGTTTTTTCAATAAAATCTTCTAGTTCCTTTCGTGAAAACTGATACTCTTGTACGAAATATTCTAGATTCTCTGCTAGAAATTGATTGACTAAAATTAAAATTTCTCTATCTTGAATAGCTTCTTGAATAGTTTCATATCCTTGTAACGCACCTAAATAAGCTACTGCAGCGTGTGCTGCATTGACAATATAAAGTTTTCGTTCAATATAAGGTTGCATCTCATCTATCAAAACTACATGTGTTAATTCTAATGATAGCGTTGGATCCAATTGTCGCCGATTGATTATCCACTCATAATAAGGTTCAACAACAGCTATAGATTTCCCATCGACAATTTTTCCTAAAGACTGGCGATCAATGGCTGTATTTACAAAATAGGCAAACTGATCAAAAATAATTTTTTCTTCTGGAGAAACTAAAGAATACACAGCCTTTTTTAAAATATCACTTGCATTGATTATATTTTCATTTGCTAAAATATTAATACTATTCTTTTGCTCAAAACGTTTACTCAATCCTCTTGCAATAACCGGCGCAATTTTCTCTAAATTAGTTGCACCAACAGATGTTGTTAAAATATCTGCTTCTTCAATCGCCGAAATTACTTTCTCCGTTTCAGATAAACTATTGAGTGCTGTGACTTGATTAATAAAATCTGTCGTAGCATTTTCATCAATAATCTCAATTGAATAACCACCATCATGATTTAATTGTTGAATTAAATCAGCATTTGTATCAACAAAACATAATTCAAAACCATTCTGATGTAAGATTTGTCCAATAAATCCACGTCCAATGTTTCCTGCCCCGAAATGTACCGCTTTCATTTTCTACACCTACTCTAAATTAGCATGATATTGCCACAAACTAGGCATATCAATTGATTTTTCTTCTATCATCATTAAAGCAATGCTGTCACCTAGCAAAAGTAAGCATTGTTCAAACAAACTTGTCATTGGCTGAACAGAAGAAATCTCACCAGGTAAAGCTAATTTGGTTTGTACGGGGATACGAATAAAAAAATCACTGTATTCTTTCATTGAACTGTTGGCATTTGATCCAATATGCGCTACCTTTGCTTTAAAACTCTTAGCTTTTTTTGCAATAGCTAATGGAAATGAACTTTCTCCACTTCCCGAACCGACAATTAGCAAGTCGTTTTCTGTAATTGCTGGTTCTGTAATCTGGCCAACTACTACGGTTTGAATACCTAAGTGTGCTAAACGTTTAGCGATACCCTCTAATGAAAGTAATACTCGACCAACTCCTACAAAGAATACACGATTAGCTTTTTCAATTTCTACAACCAATTGTTCTACTTCTTGTACATCAATACTATCTAAAGTAGCAGCAATTTCTTTTACAATTTTTTTTTCTACTATTTTATATTCCAATGATTTTCCCTCCTATTTTCACTTTAAACGATCTTCTCATTTTAATTGTGCTTTATTTATTGCTTCGAACAGCAATTGACGATTTTCTGCTAGCGTATTTCCAGCAATAAACAATCCTGTACTTCCCAATACTAGATTTGTCGCACCTGCATCTAATAAATCTGGGATCGTTGCTATTGAGACCCGTCCATCAACTTGAATATCCACTTCTAGTCCTTGTCGGTCAATCAATTGACGTAAATCAGCTACTTTTTTTAATGCATAAGGAATTTGTTTTTCATTTTTGTTTGTCGCAAACCCAGGATTAATCAACATCAAACATACTCGATCAATTTCTGGCAAAATATAGTCTAAAACATTTAGCGGAGTTGCTGGATTTAATGCAATACCAACCTTTGTCCCCGCATTTTTGATTAACTGAATATATCGATCAACATGCAAACTTGTTTCATGATGGAAAGTAATTCCTTCAACTCCGATTTTCAGCATCTCACCAATAAAGAATTCATTATCATTTGACATGATATGTACATCAAAATTCATCGAAGTGATTTCTCTCATTCGTTTAATTGTTTCAATTCCTAATGGCATACTTGGACTGAATGATCCATCAATGACATCAATATGCAATGTATCCATCTCAATTTCTGTTAATTCTGTAATACTTTTTTCTAAGTTGACCAAATCTCCACACATAATTGATGGTGATAAAATAATTTCATTTTTCATAAGTCTACCTCCTTATCTACAAACCAATTGTAATCGCTTAACAATCATAAGTCAATATAAACAAGCTTATATTTTAATTTTATATGCATGTTTTTGCTTGTTTATAGTTTTATCGAAATCAAAATTGACATAAAAACGCATACATGGCATGATAAATACGATAAAACGAAAGGAGATGCACTATGCTAAAAGAGGAACGTCACCAAAAGATTTTAGATTTATTAAATATCGAACAAAAAGTAATTGCTAGCGATTTAAGTCAACGTTTTGCTGTTTCTGAAGATACGATACGGCGAGATTTAAAAGAGTTAGATAGTCAAGGTCTCCTAAAAAGAGTGCATAGTGGGGCTTTACGAGTAGGTCCGCCAATTACTGATTTTAATTATCGAGAAACTGTAGCTAGTGATCGAAAAAAAGATTTGGCTCGTAAAGCTCTGCCTTTTTTGAAAGAAGATTCTGTAATTATTATTGATGGAAGTACAACAAATTTAGCATTAGCGAAAGAAATTCCACAAGATTTTCGTGCAACAATCATTACTAATAGTCCGCCAATAGCCATCGAATTAGCACAACACCCAAACCTTGAAATCATTAATATTGGTGGAATTTTTTACAAACAATCTATGATAAATATTGGTGTACAAACCCATAAACAATTACAAAATATTCGAGCAGATCTTTATATCATGGGAATCTACAATCTAGATTTGGATACTGGAACAAGTGTACCAACTACGCAAGAATCAGAAATAAAGCGTGAAATGGTTCGGATTTCTACTGAGGTCTTAGGAATGATTACTAATGATAAATTTGGTACTATTAGTAATCATATTGTTGGACCGGTAAATGATCTGACCTATCTAATTTCAGAAGAAATCCCTGATAAAATTCGTAAAGAATATAATAAGCAAAAGATTATCTTGATTGATTAATTATGATAAAGTACATTAACCATCCATTTGATAGGCAATTCATATCGTTAAAAATGAGTACTTTATCACTGTTGATTTAAGATTATATCTTAGTAACTCCGCAGATATCATTTCTACCCTGACTATTAATAAGGGAGCGTCAATAATTTTGTGTAAATAACTCGTCCTTCTGCAAAATAATGGGTTACTCAGTAAACATTGAAGCTA
>NZ_JARPZC010000016.1:0-72392 GCF_031927985.1 Enterococcus dongliensis | reverse complement strand
AAATTAAAATAACGATGGTTCATAGGGTTATCCAATTAAAACCGGAAGGTTAAAACCCTAACTCTAATATACAAGGATGGCAGAATGAAAATCTCAAAAACAGTAAATCATGAAAATAAATTAAAAAAAGCAAATGACTATATTAAAGAAAATGGAGTAAACGTTCAGGCTACAAATTCTAGATTGAAGATGCACTTTATGACACCACTAGGTTGGATGAATGATCCTAATGGGTTAGTTTTTTATCAAGGTGAGTATCACTTATTCTTTCAATTTTATCCATATGATGTTGAATGGGGACCGATGCATTGGGGACATGCTAAGAGTCATGATGGAATCAAATGGGAGTATCTACCTATTGCTCTGGCACCATCTGAAGAATACGACTATTCGAATATCGAACGAGGACACGGCTGCTTTTCAGGCAGCGCGATTTCAGTAGAGAATAAATTAGTAGTGATGTATACGGGAAATGTTGACGGTAGAACACCGCGTCAAACGCAAAATATTGCTTTTTCCGAAGATGGTAGAAGCTTTACTAAGTATTCAAACAATCCAGTAATAGATGCTTTTCCAGTTGAAGCGACCGAAGATTTTCGTGATCCAAAAATCTGGAAAAAAGATGAGCTGTATTATGCAGTCATAGGGACTAAAAAAGATGGAAAAGGAAAAGCGGCAATTTATAGCTCGCCGAATTTGAAGGATTGGGACTATCGCGGAATCGCAGCTGAAAGTAATGGGAAGCAAGGAGATATGTGGGAGTGCCCTGATTTATTTACACTCAATCAGCAAGATATTCTGATTATATCTCCTATGTATGGAACGAAAAATAGCAATCCTTATTATCTGTTAGGTGATTTTGACTATGAGACATGTAGATTTGAACAAAGTGAATTTTTTACTCTAGATTATGGGAAAGATTTTTATGCGCCGCAAACCTTCACCGATGACAAGAATCGAAGAATAATGATTGGCTGGATGAACATGTGGTTTACCGAAATGCCCGAAAAGAAAGATGGCTGGGCTGGTGCAATGACAATTGCACGAGAATTGACATTCAAAAATAATAAGCTTTACCAATCTCCGATTGCAGAATTGAATGATTATCGTGTAGATTCAGAGTATATGGAAAATATTCAAGTAAATTCTGAATCAAATTTCAATATCTCACTAGCAAATGCTTCCGATATACTACTTATTGTTGATATAGAGAATTCTAAGGCGGAAAGTTTTGATATTTTTGTGAAATGTTCGGAAGATATGAAGGAAAAAACAAATCTACATTTTGACTTAAAGCAAATGAATATCACGGTAGATAGAGAATTTTTTGGACAAGGAGATACAGATGATTCTATCGCACCATTAAGTGTGAATAATGGGAAACTTTTTATTCGACTTATTTTAGATACAAACGCACTAGAATTATTTATTAATGAAGGAGAATATACCTTAACTAGTCGAATATATCCAAAAAATCGCGATGAACTATTTATCATCAAATCAGAAGAATTATTGCAAGTAGAACGACTAGAGAACCATTCACTTAAAATGGAGGGGTAAAAATATGGTTTTTGGTGCAATTGAAGCAGGAGGTACAAAATTTGTTTGTGCGATTGGAGACGAAAAATTAACTGTTGAAAAGCGAGTCAGTTTTCCTACGACAACTCCTGAAGAAACAATGAACTTAGTGATTGACTTTTTTAAAGATTATCAGTCAGAGCTTGAAAGCATTGGTGTTGGATCCTTTGGACCAATTGATATTCATCGAGATTCATCAACCTATGGTTATATTACTTCCACACCCAAATTGGGTTGGCAAGACTTTGATTTTGTGGGTAATTTGAAGAACCACTTTAACGTCCCGATTACTTGGACTACAGACGTGAATGCTGCAGCTTATGGCGAGTATGCATGTGGAGAAGGGCAAGGGAAAGATAGTGTTGTCTATTATACTATCGGTACTGGTATTGGTGGAGGTGCGCTTCAAAAAGGAGAATTTATCGAAGGATTTAGCCATCCAGAAATGGGGCATATGATAGTAATTCCACATGAAAAAGACAATTTCAAGGGTAATTGTCCATTTCATGAAAATTGTTTAGAAGGAATGGCGGCTGGTCCGGCTATTGAAGCAAGAACAGGTAGAAAAGGACAAGATATTCCAGCGTCGGATGTTTTTTGGGAGAGTGAAGCCTTTTACATTGCTCAATGTGTCTACAATACTACTTTGATACTTTCTCCCGATGTCATTATATTAGGCGGTGGAGTGATGAAACAATCTCATATGGTGGAACGAGTTCGTAAAAATTTTGAGGCTTTAATGAAAAATTATGTGAGAACTCCGACAATAAAAAACTATATCGTTACGCCTGCTTTGAAAGATAACGCCGGGATTATAGGGTGTTTGGCCTTAGCAAAGAAAATAATTAAAAAATAAATTATTGTTATTAGCATGAATTAACCGCCATATCCTAACTCTTTTTCATTAATAAGTCTTATGTCTAATTCTGCTTGATCGGAAACGAGGGAGAAAGATGGTTAGAAAATCTAGTTCATTGTTAAAAAAAATATCTAAAAATGAAAGAATAATAAGTTATTTCAAAAGTATAGGAAAAATCGAAAAAAATTTATTTGTTGCTAAAACGTTAACAATCAAGCAAGCTCCCATAATAAAAAGGAAGTAGTAGGAAAACCAAATAATTATTTGACTTTAAGTAAGTATTCCAGTAATGCTTACTTAAAGTTCGTGCTTTTAAGTATAAATTGTTTAGAAAATTAAATAAGAGTCGATAATTTGAAGCAAATGTTGCTAGAATACTTTTTGTGAGTACATAATAAAAGCTTAGAATTTAAATAGAGAGTGGTTTTATTTCATTCTATAGATTGCATTAAATTCGCTAAATCTATTTTTGATTCTTTAAGATTATGCAAGAAAATAAATATGTAGTATTACTACGTACTCTTATTTTCTGCTGTGAGCGGTTGTTTCTTAGTTTATAGTTCGGATTCAATTTTTAGAAAGGTTATTGAGTTGTCCGATAATTATCAACATTACTCGCCTTATTTTTATACGGGATTATGGCTAAATGTTCTTGACTATTTTTTCTGGTTCCTTTATTATCCTAATAACTGCCTGAAATCAGAATTTTCAGAATATTTTCAAAATATTTTTGTTTTAAAGAAAGGATGAATGAATTGAGCGAAAAGAAAGTCAAATGGAACGGGCAGCCGAATCAAGAGGCGATTGCTCTATTAAAACAAACAGGGAAAGTGATTGTTTGTCCAACTAAAGTGGGTTATATCGTTGCTGTTTCCGATAAAGAAGGTTTAGAACGAAAGTTTTCTGCGAAAAATCGTAAACGAAACAAGCCGGGCGTTGTTTTGTGCAGTTCTCTTGAACAATTGTATGAATTGGCAGAAGTAACTAGCGAAATTGCTGCTGTCTATCAAGAATGTTGGGAAAAAGATATTCTCTTTGGAGCAATTCTTCCATGGAAAGAAGCTGGGAAAGCTTATATCCCACAAGATGGTTCGGATGAATTAATGACAGATGTTCGGGGAACAAGCTGTTTTGTCGTTAAATTTGGTGTTCCAGGAGAACAAATTTCTAAAGAATTATGGGATCAAGAGAAAAAATTGCTCTTTGCCAGTTCAGCAAATCCGTCTGGTAAGGGGAATCGCGGTCTAGTTGAAGGAATTGGAGAAAAAATCGCAAATGAAGCAGACTTAATCATTGAAGGAAACGATTATGTTGCTTCAATCCAACCAGATAAGACTATTGAAACACGTTATGAACAAGGCGTTATGGTTTCTTTCGTAGATAGAGACGGAAATTTAATCCCTGAACAAGGGACAGCTCGCTCAATCACTCCAGCACCTGTCTTGATTCGAAAAGGATTGGATGTCGATAAGATTCAATCAATTTTATCTGAACAATTCAATTCGTGGGATTATCGTCATGGTGAATATTATTAAATCGCCTTTTACTCTGATTGAAAAAAGGAAGTCATCATAGTTTTTAATAGTTAGATGCAAAAAAAGAGACGATTTCTATTTTAATAGAAATCAGTCTCTTTTTTTGAGTGATATAGACAGTTAGGATTGCTAAAAAACACAACTATTTATTAAATACTTTTTTAGACGCTGAAAGTTTCACCAATCTATCTATTAAATGGTCCGACAGTATAACTAGGAACAATTCCTGTTTTTTTATCTTATGCAAATACATTTATTAAATCAATATCTGCTTTTTGAAATTCATAAACTTTATACTCAGAAAATTGTTGATCTACTTTATCTCGTGTAATTTGTTCCCAATCAATTATTTGATCAAGGTATTATAGTCCTCGGTAAATGAATCATCTGTAACTATATTTGTTGCGGTACTTTCTAGGAATATACTATTTTTGCTACCATATCAAAATTCCAAAAATAAATAAATTTCTTGAAAAAGATACTCACAATTTTTCTGTGAGTATCTTTTTGTATGATAAATAAAAATAGATTTTTTTATTTATCATTGATTTAACTGGGTTATTTTTATTGATTTCCATATTTTTTACTAACTGAAATAAACTGCTTTACAACACATTTAATCAGGAGTATTATTCACTTAAGAAAGCGCTTAACATCTTTGTGAGAGGGACTACTTTTTTTATAGAATAAATCGCCTAGTAAAAGATGTTAAAAAAATTCTACGCGGCTTTTTTTAATTAATAATATAACTACTGATATCGTTAGTGCCGCAAGTAGAAAATGAGTATATTTATCGGAGATACAGGTTGATTTATTTTCTTTGGGGTTTCTTGTGAAAAAGCGATCAATAGAAATGCTGAAATAAGAAAGAATCAGTAGTTGCAATTAATTTTAAGAAGTTAGTTACTCAATAAATTTTTAAGGAAAATGCGTGCGCTTTTATATAAAAAATAATATAGGAATTCTTGAGGCTTTAGAGGAATAGGAGGAAAAATTATGACAAAAACAGTTATCATCGGGACAAACCATGCGGGGATTGCAGCAGCAAATACTTTGTTAGATAATTATCCGGATCAAGAAGTTGTAATGATTGATCGTAATTCAAATCTAAGTTATTTAGGCTGTGGAACAGCTTTATGGGTAGGGCGTCAAATTGATGATTACCAAGGATTGTTCTATACAAATAAAGCAGATTTTGAAGCTAAAGGAGCTAAAATCTACATGGAAACGTCGGTTGATCGAATCGACTTTGTTAAGAAAAATGTTTATTGTGTCCAACAGGATGGAAAATCATTTACCGAATCGTATGATAAATTGATTTTAGCTACTGGTTCGCGACCAATTGCACCAAAAGTTCCAGGACATGATTTACCAGGTATTCATTTCTTAAAATTATTCCAAGAAGGCCAAGCAGTTGATGCTGAGATTTCAAAAGAAAGCGTAAAACGAGTAGCAGTCATTGGTGCCGGCTATATTGGAGTTGAAATTGCTGAAGCGGCCAAACGTCGTGGCAAGGAAGTTTTATTGTTTGACGCAGCAGATCGCTCATTACCAAGTTATTATGACAAATGGTTTACAGACGAGATGGACAAAAATTTAGTGGATCATGGTATTGAAACACATTTTGGTGATTTGGTGAAGGAATATAAAGGAAATGATCGGATTCACGCAATTGTAGCTGATTCGGGTGAATATCAAGTAGATATGGTGATTAACGCTATCGGTTTTGGTCCAAATGCTGAACTGGCAAAAGATCATTTAGAATTATTCCCAAATGGCGCGTATTTAGTTGATCGTCATCAACAAACTAGTGATCCGGATGTTTATACTGTGGGAGATTGTGCAACAATTTATTCAAATGCCTTAGAAAAGATGACCTATATTGCTTTGGCTTCTAATGCGGTACGTTCTGGTATCGTAGCAGGTCATAATGTTGGTGGTACTCCATTAGAATCTGCCGGTGTACAGGGATCAAATGGTATTTCTATTTGGGGATTAAACTTAGTCTCAACAGGATTATCCGTTATGGCTGCTGAGAAAAATGGTTTGGACGTGAAATATACGGACTTTGAAGATTTGCAAAAACCAGGATTTGTCAAAGGAGAAAATGACACAGTCAAGATCCGGATCGTTTATGAAACGGCCAGTCGTCGGATTGTCGGAGCACAACTGGCTTCAAAACAAGACATTTCAATGGGAATCCATATGTTCTCATTAGCAATTGAAAAACATGTGACCATCGATGAATTAAAATTATTGGACATCTTCTTCTTGCCACATTTCAATCAACCATACAATTACATTACGATGGCAGCATTATCTGCTGAATAGACTGAATAGGATAAAAAAAGGAGCATAGTATTGATTATGCTCCTTTTTTGTGTGTAGTATAAACGGAAAGTAGAAATAAAAGAGCGTCTCGATTCTATATTATAAAGAGTGATTCTATTATTTTGTTCGTTATTTTAATTCTATCCTGTTGTATATCAGAAAAAAATAACTGCTTGACAACTAAAACAGAACGTCTCATAATTTGTCCAAAGGATTGTGTAGGGGGTAACATAGTAATGAATGCAAAGTTAGACATGAAAAAATTACTTAGTATTGGCGAAGCAGCTGATATCTGTCATGTTTCTAGAAAGACGTTACGTTTTTACGAAGAACTGGGATTACTCGTCCCAGATTATGTCAGTCCACAAAATAATTATCGCTATTACAGCGAAGAGACCGTCATGTTGATTCCTATTTTGAAGTACTATAAGCAAATGGGATTTCACTTGCAAGAGATGTCAGGAGTAGCTGATACAAGTGATTATTTCTTTCATCAACGTAATTTTCTCAGTAAATTGGATAGTTTAAAAAAAGAGGAAGAACGAATTCAAAACTGTTATGAGGCAGTATCTGATTGGGTTGGCTTACTCAATGAAGGAATGATAACAACAGAAAATCAAATGTGCAGTATCAATTTAAAGTACATTGAGCGCGAACCATATTATTTTTTAGAGCAGTCTTTTGAATACGATTACAAAAAATCAATCATTAATATCGATTGGACAAATCATTTGGAGAAATTTGAGAGTGAAATTACTGGTCCAGTCATTTTAGGTTTTTCAGATTATCAAACTAAGGCTGAAGGGACAATTCAATCAGCTACGATTTTACAAAAACCTGTTCGTAATAGTAAGGTCTCATTGCCACGTCAAGATCTTGGCGGACAGATGTTTTTATGTATGTATCATTTAGGTGATTATCAAACTATTGACGAAAAATACCAAATTTTAGCGGAGTGGGCGTTAGAACATAATTATCAAATTGGTCCTAATTGTTATGAACGCTATGTTATTGACTTTTGGTCGACCCAAGATTCAAATAAGTTTGTGACAGAGATTATGATACCAGTAATCAAACTTTAATGGATGAGCTAAGTGACTCAGGTTGCTTAGCTTATTTTTTATTGTATAAATTGAAAAAATATGAAAATAACGTGAAAAAATGAAAAACGAATCTTCATTGTCTATAAGGGAAAGGTTCCTTCAACTTTGGTCATTTTATTTGATTTTATAGGATTAATGAACAGTTGTAATAAATTGAAACTACAACAATCGTTTTCAATTTTCTGATATTTTTTAAGTTTTAATCGAATTAATGACAATTCTCTTTAATCTCTATATTTCTTTTTTTATTTTCACTGTATTAGTGATGAATAAGAATGAACAATTCTTAGAAAAATAATTTTAATTAAGAAAACCTTTTAAAATCAATATTGTTAAAAGAATCACTAGATATCACACGACTATTTCTCGTTTAGAATAAGTAACTGAGAATCAAATCTGTTTTAGTGGAAGATCTTTGTGTTGTACTACACATTTTTTTGGAAATTTACTATTGACTCCTCCCTTTAGGGCACAACCTAAATTAAAGATGCAAAAAAACTCACGCTAAAAGCGTAACTAGGAGGAACAAGCAATGAAATACGATGCTTTAGGAATGGTAGAAACAAAAGGTTTGATTGGTTCAATTGAGGCAGCTGATGCAATGGTCAAAGCAGCGAATGTTTCACTACTAGGAAAAGAATTAGTTGGCGGAGGAATTGTCACAGTAATGGTCAGAGGTGACGTTGGTGCGGTTAAAGCTGCTACAGATGCAGGTGCGGCAGCAGCTCAACGAGTAGGTGAACTTTTATCTGTGCATGTTATTCCACGTCCTCATAGCGAAGTTGAAACTATTCTTCCACATACAACAGTTAACGAGTAAGGGGATTTAAATATGAATAGTGAAAAAAGTGTAATGCAAACGCCAATTTCGGCGGAAACAAAAATGAAGACTGTAGGAAAGAAATTCCATATAGCAGGAATTAGTAATGGATTAATCTCTGGATTGACATATGGTGTGTATTCGACTTTGGTGATGATAGCTAGTGGTTTTGATCCACTAGTAAGTGCGGCTGGTTTTTTAGCAGCACCGTTTGTTTGTTCAGGATTGAATGATTTGTTTGCGGGTATTTGGCTATTATTTTATAACGCAAAACAAGGACGTCTGAAAGAATTGATACGAACATTAAAAACAAAGCCAGGAAAATTACTTGTAGTTGGATTTTTATTAGGTGGTCCGATTGCAAATGGCGCATATTTAGTTGGATTAGCAATGGCAGGCGCATATGCGATTCCAATCTCGGCTACTTGTAGCTTATTTGGAGCTTTGTTTTCTTGGATCTTTTTGAAACAACGTCCAACAAAACGAGTTGTTTTCGGAATGGTTTTATGTGTTTTCGGTGCCATCATCATCAATTGGGTAGCACCTGAAGGTACACCAAACTTTACGATGGGAATTATTTGTGCATTGATTGCAGCAGTTGCTTGGGGTCTTGAAGGAGTTTTCTCAAGTTTTGGTGGAGCTATGATTGATACAGATGTGGCTGTGAATTTACGAGAATTAATCTCAGGTCTGGTTGTTTTGATTTTGATTGTACCAATTGTTGGAGGAATGAACTTATTAGGAGGAACGCTGACAGCAGGTATTCCGATTATCTGGCTTGTTTTATCTGGATTAAGCGCAGCTGTTTCATTTGTTTGCTGGTATAAAGCAAATTCGATGGTAGGTACAGCGATTGGAATGTCATTAAATGTAACGTATGCTTTTTGGGGCGTGTTATTCTGCGTTTTGTTCTTGGGACAAACATTAACAGCGACTATTGTTCTAGGTTCAATTGTCATTGTGTTGGGTGCGATCATTGTTACGATGAATCCTTTAGATTTGATTAGAAAAGGGGATGCATAAGATGTTACTACCAAGTAGAATGGCTGTTTTGAATCATATGTTCGATCAACCAGAAGTTGATGTAAAACAAGTAATGTCAGCGTTAAAAGGGGATTACGGCAATGAGAAACAGTTTAATGAAAAAATGTATTTAGATCATTTGTTAGCTTTGGAAGCAAATGGCTTAGTAGAGATGTCTAGCTATGACTTAGACGATAGCGATGATTTGGTAATGCGTTATGTAATTACAGATGATGGTCGTCATACGGTTGAAAAATATGTTGATGCAGCATATCGCAAAAGTTAAGGAGGCATATCGGTGAGATACCAAGGTGAAGAAGCATTAGGCTTAGTAGAAACGGTCGGTTTGGTGCCGGCATTAAAAGCTTGTGACGAAATGTTAAAGGCAGCTGATGTTGAATTAATTTCCTACGAAAACATTGGCTCAACGTTAGTAACAATCATGATTAAAGGTGATGTCGCCGCAGTAGAAGCTTCTGTTACCGCAGGTGCTAAAGCAGCTGATGCAATCGGAAAACTGACTGCACAAAACGTCATGCCAAGACCAATTAAAGCAGTGGGCTCAATCGTTTCAGTCCACGATATTGACCAGTAGAGGTGAGGAAATGGAAAGATACGAAGCAATCGGCGCAATTGAAACATTTGGTTTGGTTTTTGTTTTAGAAGCCGCAGATGCAATGTGCAAAGCTGCAGATGTTGAGTTGGTCGGGTATGAAAATGTCGCCTCAGGATATATTTCGGTTATTGTCAGAGGTGATGTCGCTGCGTGTAAAACAGCAGTTGAAACTGGGATAGCTGCAGTAGAAGCGATGGGAGCTGAAGTTTATAGTTCCCTTGTTATTGCTAGCCCACATATTGATTTAGGAAAAATTATTGATCGTTATTCATTGGAGCACTTATTACCAGCATAGGGAGTGGACAAAATGCAATTTGTGGATAAAGATCTTAGATCGATTCAAGAAGCCCGCATCTTAGTTGAATCTGCTCGCGACGCACAATCACTACTTAAAGAATATGATCAGACAACAATCGATCACATGATTAATGAAATCATTGATGAGGTAAAAAAAGAAATATTCGAATTGGTAACGGTTGAAATGATCGAGACGAATAAAGGGAAAAAAGAAGATAGGTTATTCTTATGGGAAAAATTTATCACTGAATTTACCAAGTCATTAAATGAACAAGTAATCGGTATTTTAGATAGTGGAAGTAATAATGAATTAAAAAAAATTGGTGTTCCACTAGGTGTTGTAGCAGTAATTTTGCCAGCTGAAAATACGCTATTAAATGCTTTATTTGCCAGTATAAGTGCACTTAAAGCAGGGAATACAGTAATTTTGATTCCGCAACCGAGAACGGAAAAAATAGTTTTTAAACTATTAGAAGTGATTCAACGCACGAATACAGGATTACCTAAAATGAGTATCAGCTGTATGGAAAATACGACGATTGAAGGTGTCAAAGCGCTAGTCGATCAAGAAGCAGTTGCTTTAGTAATCAACATTGATGTACCAGAATTTTTCGACTTAAAAACGAAACAAAAACCAAACATCTATGGAGGAATCGGATCCACACCAGTATTTGTGGAACGAAGTGCTGATATCCCTAAAGCAGCACAAGAAATCGTTAGAAGCCGGGCATTTGATAATGGATTGTTACCGGCTGCGGAACAATTTGTGATTGCAGAAAGCGTAATTGTTCAAGAACTTAAATCGGCAATGACAAAGGCTGGATCATATTTTATGAGTGCTGAAGAAGAAAAAAGACTTTTAGCAAAGTTGTTCTTAGGATCAGAAATTAATCCTGCGGTTATTGGAAAAGAAGCAGTTACTTTAGCAAAAATGGCTGGATTTGAAGTTCCGACAGAAACGGAAGTTTTAGTATCTGAGCAACCTTATATTTTTGATGAAAATCCATTCACTGTAGCGCTAAAATGTCCAATTTTGACTTTCTACTTAGAATCAGATTGGATCCATGCTTGTGATAAATGTATTCAGTTACTAAAAGAAAAACAAAATGGTCACACACTGGCGATTCACTCCAACAATTCAGCAGTAATCAAAGAATTTGCTTTGAAGAAACCCGTTGGTCGAATGATTGTTAATGCTGGTGCGGGTTTTGCAGGAATTGGACTGGATTCATCATTACCTCTTTCCTTGATTTTAGGCGGAATGACTACTAATCGAGGTTTTACAGCCAAAAATATTACCGCAAAAGATTTAACTTATGAACGTGTAATCAGTTATAGTACAACGGGCAATGAGACTACGAAAGTTAGAGAAACAGCAGATAAAGTAGAGATAGACAATCAACAGATGCTTTTTGAAAAAATTTTAAAAAAATTAATGGAGTAGCAAAGTGAGGGAGATGGAGATAAATGGACATCAAAGAATTTTCAGCTAAGTTAGCTGAAGCGACGAAAGAATTGAGTTCAGATGAACGGCAAGCATTGATGAAAATGTTTGCGTCTGTATCTGATGAGATTAAAGAAGATGAGGTAGTCCTAGAAAATTTTGTTTCAGATGAAGGGACAACTATTCCCAATGGAATTACTAAGAGACTACGAGCATTAAAAGATAATTATTTAGAACAGGTGCCATCAATTACAACTTATCGAGCTCGGGCGATCACTAAAATTGCTAAAGAAAATCCAGGAATGCCTAAAATTGTGTTGCGTGCGAAATGTTTCCGCTATTGTTGTGAAACAGCACCATTAGTCATTCAAGATCATGAATTGATTGTAGGGGCTCCTAATGGGAAACCAAGAGCCGGCGCATTTTCACCAGATATCGCTTGGCGTTGGATGGAAGATGAAATTGATACGATTGGTAGTCGTCCGCAAGATCCATTTTATATTTCGGATGAAGACAAAAAGATCATGCGAGAAGAACTATTTCCATTCTGGAAAGGTCAATCGGTAGATGAGTATTGTGAAGATCAATATCGTGAAGCAGGAGTTTGGGAACTATCTGGGGAATCTTTTGTTTCTGATTGTTCATATCATGCGCTAAATGGTGGTGGAGATTCTAATCCAGGTTATGACGTCATTTTGATGAAAAAAGGAATGATTGATATCCAAAATGAAGCCAAAGCACACTTGGAAGAGTTAGATTATGAAAATCCAGATGATATTGAAAAAATTTATTTCTATAAATCAATTATTGATACAACTGAGGGTGTAATGATTTACGCTCGCAGAATGGCTGATTACGCTGCTGAATTAGCCGGCAAAACAGCTGATCCTAAACGGAAAGCTGAGCTTTTAAAAATTGCGGAAGTGAATCGCAAAGTTCCAGCACACAAACCGGATACTTTCTGGGAAGCAATTCAAGCAGTTTGGACGATCGAATCTTTACTAGTAGTAGAAGAAAATCAAACAGGGATGTCAATTGGCCGAGTAGACCAATATATGTACCCATACTTTAAAGCAGATCTTGATGAAGGACGTATAAATGAGTTTGAAGCATTTGAATTAGCTGGTTGTATGTTGATTAAAATGTCTGAAATGATGTGGATTACAAGTGAAGGCGGTTCCAAGTTCTTCGCTGGGTACCAACCATTTGTCAATATGTGTGTCGGCGGTGTAAATCGTCAAGGGCGCGACGCAACAAATGAGCTGACCTATTTATTAATGGATGCTGTTCGCCACGTAAAAGTTTATCAACCATCACTTGCTTGTCGGATTCATACGCATTCACCAAGAGAATATTTGAAGAAAATCGTGGATGTTGTCAGAGCTGGAATGGGATTCCCCGCTTGCCATTTTGACGATACACATATCAAAATGATGCTTGCTAAAGGTGTTTCTATTGAAGACGCTCGTGATTATTGTTTGATGGGGTGTGTTGAACCTCAGAAATCGGGTCGTTTGTACCAATGGACTTCAACAGCTTATACGCAATGGCCAATTTGTATCGAACTGGTTCTAAACCATGGGGTACCTTTATGGTATGGCAAGAAAGTTTGTCCCGATATGGGAGAACTCTCACATTTTGCAACGTATGAAGAATTTGAAACAGCAGTAAAAGATGAAATCAAATATATCACTAAGTGGACGGATGTAGCAACAGTTATTTCACAACGTGTCCATCGTGATCTAGCACCGAAACCATTGATGTCAATCATGTATGAAGGATGCATGGAAAAAGGTAAAGATGTATCTTCTGGTGGTGCTATGTATAATTTTGGTCCTGGAGTGGTTTGGTCTGGACTAGCAACTTATGCAGACTCAATGGCAGCAATCAAAAAATTAGTCTTTGACGAAAAGAAATATAGCTTACAAGAATTAAATGAGGGATTGAAATCTGATTTCGTTGGATTTGAACAAATGCGTACAGATTGTTTGAATGCGCCAAAATATGGAAATGATGATGATTATGCTGATTTGATTGCATCTGATTTAATCAATTTTACAGAATCAGAGCATCGCAAATACAAAACTTTGTATTCTGTTTTAAGTCATGGGACATTATCTATTTCAAATAATACACCTTTTGGTCAAATGACTGGAGCTTCTGCTAATGGTCGTAAGGCTTGGACACCGCTATCAGATGGAATTAGTCCAACTCAAGGAGCCGATTATAAGGGACCGACAGCGATTATTAAATCCGTTTCAAAAATGTCTAATGACAGTATGAATATTGGAATGGTCCATAACTTTAAAATCATGTCTGGTTTGCTAGATACCCCTGAAGGCGAAGAAAGTTTGATTACTTTACTAAAAACTGCTTGTCATTTGGGAAATGGAGAAATGCAATTTAATTACTTAGATAATAACACGTTGATTGAAGCCCAAAAACATCCAGAGCAATATCGGGATTTAATCGTGCGAGTAGCTGGGTACAGTGCCTTCTTCGTAGAATTATGTAAAGATGTGCAAGATGAAATCATTTCACGGACGATGTTGACAAAATTTTAAATAAAAAGCTGGAGCTTGGAATGGATGGTTAATGTGAAAGAGGAACGGATAGAACGGCAAGCGATGATCTTCAATGTACAAAAATACAGTCTGTATGACGGTCCCGGAATCAGAACTATCGTCTTTTTCAAAGGTTGTCCATTGCGTTGCCAGTGGTGTGCCAATCCAGAAGGCATCAAGCGTAAATATGAAGTGATGTACAAAGAAAGTGTCTGTAATGATTGTGGTGCCTGTGTGGAAGCATGTCCATTGGGTATCCACTATCTTGATGAAAATGGAAAACACCAAGTACGCCGTGATATTTCATGTAATGGATGTCAGAAATGCGTTGAGGTTTGTCCAACAAAAGCTTTGAATATTACTGGTGCCATTAAGACAATTTCAGAATTAATGGAAGTTATTCACGAAGATGATGCTTTTTATGAAATGTCTGGTGGTGGAGTGACTTTTAGTGGTGGGGAATGTACTGCACAACCAGAAGCAGCGTTAGAACTTTTGAAGGCTTGTAAAGCAGATGGGATAAATACTGCGATTGAAACGTGTGGACATAGTCGAATGAATAAAATTTTAGAGATGGCTGAATATATAGACCTCTTTTTATATGATATGAAACACATGGATCCGGTTCGGCACAATGAACTGACCGGAATCAGCAATGAGAAGATTTTGGCTAATTTAAAAGAGTTATTGATTCGCGGATATCAAGTCCAAATTAGAATGCCGATGCTAAAAATGATTAATGATAGTCATAAAGAGATCAAACAAATCATTGATTTCCTATTACCTTATAAAGATTTACCAAATTTTAAAGGGATTGACTTGCTCCCTTATCATAAATTAGGAGTCAATAAGTATGGACAGTTAGGGATGGAATATCCCGTTGAAGGTGATCCTAGTTTGGCAGAAGCAGATCTAGATCGAATCGAAAGCTGGATTGCTGATTATGATTTTCCAGTTCGAGTTGTTCGCCATTAGAAAGGAGAAGAAAAATGTCAGAAGAATCAACACGACGAGTCATTGAAGAATCTGTTCCGGGTAAACAGATTACTTTAGCTCATGTAATTGCTTCACCAGTTAATGATGTGTATCAATCATTAGGAATTGATGAAGCTGGAGCAATCGGTATCCTGACGCTCTCTCCTTTCGAAACGGCGATGATTGCAGCTGATATAGCAGTTAAAGTAGCTGATGTTTCCATTGGTTTTTTAGATCGGTTTACCGGCTCCGTTGTTATTACAGGAGACATTGAAAGTGTAGAAACAAGCTTAAGAGAAGTGGTACGAATTTTTAAAGAAATTTTGCAATTTAATGTGGTGGATGTGACACGAACATGAAGAAGCTTCTTTTGGTGGGGCCTAAAGGCAGTGGAAAACTGACAATTGCTAATTTTTTAGAAGACAATAGAGATTTGCCTTTGAAAAAAGTGGCTAGCATCGTTTATCACCAAAAAACTATTATTGTACCTGATAGTTATTTAGAAAGTCCCTGGATGCACAAACATATTATTGCTTTACAGCAATCTGCAACATGTGCCTTGTTTTTACAGCCGATTACTGCTACACGACGTAGTTATCCACCGAATTTTTCGAAAGTATTTCGTATCCCGATTTATGGTGTGGTGACGTATTATCAGGCCTATAAAACAGATGCTTTACTACAGGCACAAAATCAGCTTAAAGACTGTGGAATCAAGAAGATAGACTTAATTCTTGATTTATCAAGTGACGATGAAAAAAAGAAAATCAAACAATTATTTTAGGAAGGAGGCGAAAAAATGGGAAGTTTTAAAATGCACACACAAATTTATTCTGGTATAGACTCAACGAACTATTTAAAAGACTGTCAGTTGCAAAAAGTGTTAGTTATTTGTGATCCCTTTATGGAAAAAAGTGGCAAAGTTAAGAGAATCACCGATATTTTAGCAATAGGGAATATTCCTTATCAAATTTTTTCTGAAGTTGTACCCGATCCGACGATTGAAGTGGTAACTAAGGGTGTGGCCTTTGCGGCAATGCTCCAACCAAATGCAATCATTGCCTTAGGTGGTGGCTCAGCTTTAGATACAGCAAAAGCTGTTCGACAAATCTATCAGCAAGCAGAAACAGATGCACAAGTTCAGTTAATTTGTATCCCAACTACGAGTGGAACAGGGAGCGAAGTTACTTCTTTTGCAGTCATTTCTGATCCATCGGTGAATGGAAAATATGCATTGGTGGATGACGCGATGATTCCAGATGTAGCAATTCTAGACCCAGAATTCACCTTAACTGTTCCAAGTAATGTTACAGCAGATACTGGAACGGATGTTTTAACTCATACGTTAGAAGCATATGTTTCAACAAATGCGACAGATTTTACCGATGCTTGTGCAGAAAAAGCGATGCGAATTATCTGGAAAGATTTGACGAAAGTTACGGTTAATGGAGATAACGCTGAATTAAGAGAGAAAATCCATAATGCTTCCTGCTTAGCAGGTATGGCTTTTAGTGAAGCTTCATTAGGAATTTGTCATAGTTTGGCTCATGCCTTAGGTGGTCGTTTTCACGTACCACATGGTCGTGCTAATGCAATTTTGTTACCACATGTGATTGCATTTAATGCGGGGCTAGAACTGACGCAAGATACTTTGGCTTTGAAAAAATACGCTGAAGCTGCTCGTTTGTTAGGTGTACAGTCTATGACAGAACGAACGACTGTGAACTTATTGATTACAGGAATTCAAAGAATGACCCAAAAAATGGGAATTCCCAAATTAATCACTGATTTAGGAGTAGATGAAACAGAATTTATCGAGGCGATTCCTGAAATGGCTAAGGCCGCTCTAAAAGATAAATGTACATTGACAAATCCACGACCAGTTACTGTAGAAGATTTGGAAGCTATCTATGCCAGAATTTATCGAGGTGGGTTCTAATGCGTTATATCACAGAGCAAGATTTGCAAATGCAAAATCGTCAGGAACCATTAAAAAAGATCACGTTAGCTCAAAATGAACGACTGACCCCAGGTGCTCGCCAATTTTTGACGGATCATCAAATTGTGATAATTGAATGTGGTGGTCAGAATGGAACAACCAAAGAAGCAGATAATACATTGAAGACAGTAAATTTAGGGACGAAACGTCAAACATTTTTCCCATTATTAGAATTAGAATTATGGGAAGCTGCTTTAAAAGCAAATGAAATTAATCGTACCAGTTGTCAACGAATTACTGAGCTAGCGTTTTTAGCTCAACAGATTGCAAAGGAAAATTTATCAGAATTAGAGATTTTTGAAATAGCAGAGACAGCGACAAGTGAACTAACTAGTGAAGCTATTTTTCAACCAACCGGTAAGATTATTTTAAAATTACAAAGAGCCTGTGTTTACAGCACAACTTTGAAAACGTGTGTGACAGCAGCACAAAAAGAAGCTTTGGAATATTTAATTTGTTTAATAAAAAATGAGATTGATCAATTGCTAGTGTGACAATCTTCTCAAAAACTGGAAAAGATGAAGGAGTATTATCTATGATGACTTCGACCGTAAGAGACTGTGACCAACTAGTTGCAGATTTCGAAGCAGTAATTAAAAAACCTAAAAAAAATGTTGCAGCTACTTATTATACAGGCGTCGATCTTGGAACAGCTTGCATTGTCTTAGCCGTCATGGATGAACACCATCAACCAGTAGCAGGAGCTTATCGTTATGCAGATGTTGTTCGCGATGGGATGGTCGTTGACTACATCGGTGCAATTACCATTGTAAGAGAATTAAAAAGTGAACTTGAGGAAAAACTTGAGACAGAATTAATATATGCTGCCGCAGCCATACCACCAGATACGGACGAACTTGATGGTGGAGCAATCAAAAATGTCGTGCAAGGTGCTGGCTTTGAATTGACGAATGTTTTAGATGAACCAACCGCAGCAAATCAAGTGTTAAACATTCAAAATGGAGCAGTAGTAGATATTGGTGGCGGAACTACGGGGATTTCCATTATCAAAGATGGTCAAGTAGTAAAAGTAGCTGATGATGCTACAGGAGGCACTCATTTGACTTTAGTGACAGCTGGAGCCTATGGTTTTTCGATTCCAGAAGCAGAATTATATAAGCGAGAGCAAAAAAATCATCAAGAATTAATTGCTGTATTGCAACCAGTTGTTGAAAAAATCGCAACTATCATTACTAAGCAGATTGCTGGTTATGAGATTGATGAATTGTATTTAGTTGGTGGTACTGCATGCTTAACTGGAATTGAGAAAATTATCGAAGCCAAAACGAAGATCAAAACTTATAAGCCCCTAAATCCAATGTTTGTTACGCCTTTAGGGATTGCTTTAAGTTGTGTAGGTGAAATTTCTTAAAAAGAAACGTATCTGGCAATAAGCTAAAAGTTTCAATCACCATATATCAGAAGCGTTTTTATTCTTTTATCTTATTGTCGGAACCTCATTTTAACTTAAAACTAATAGTTAATAGTTATTTTTAATAAAAATACAAATTATAAGGAGATCAACAAATGGATTGTCGAATAATTAAAACGCCTGGAGAAGGTACGTTAGCGATTTTAAATCGACGTAAGGGCTCTGGTCCTAAAGCAGCATTAGAAACTCCTGACGCAGTTGGTTTAGTTCAAGGGAAATTGATTGAAATGGTTTGTGCTGCCGATATAGCTGAAAAAGCAGTTGGTGTAACGGTTGAAGATATTCGTGGCAGTTGTCCACAAAATATGATCATGCTAGCGATTTTTGGGGATACTGCCTCCGTGGAATCTGCTCTAGATGAAATAAAACATAAAGAGAAGGAACGCAAATGGTAACCGCACGTTTGATTGATAATATTTGGGCGACTAGAAAATCTGAACACTTAAATGGCTTGAAACTCATGATAGCGGAAATAATCGGCGGCTCACGTGATGGGGAGCAAATGATTGTTTGTGATGTCATTGGTGCAGGGATTGGAGATCGGGTAATTATAACAACTGGAAGTGCGGCAAGACGAATGTTAGAAGATGACTCAATTCCAGTTGATGCTGCGGTGATTGGAATTATTGATGAAAGTTGTGAATCTGTATAGAGAGGATCAAAAGCAATGAAAAAATTAATTTGTGTGGAAAATGTAACACAGGCACATGAAAAAAATGAGTCGATCGTTGTAGATCAAGATACGATTATCACTCCCGCTGCTAAAGATTTAATTGAAACTTTTCAAGTACCTTTAAAAGAGTGTGATAAACAAGAATTAGCAAATATTGAGTTACCTGATAATGTCAATAAAGCGACTTTATTGCAATTATTAAAAATGATCTTAGCAGGTGAAACTCAACCATTTAGTTGTGAGAAGCATTCAAATGGATTAAAAGTAATTCGAGGAAACAGTGTAGAAATGGATGTTTTTGATACAGGGAATCCTAAAGCAAAGGTCTTTTATCAAGAATTAGTCAGCAAAGAGGAAAGTAAGATCAGTGCAGGCTTTTTAGAAATTAATCATTCTCAATTTGATTGGGAATTGACGTATGAAGAAATCGATTATGTTATCAGTGGGACGTTGGAAGTTACGATCGAAGGCAAAAAATATACGGCATACCCAGGTGATGTTGTTTTTGTACCGAAAAATAGTAAGGTCACATGGGGATCACCGGATAAAGTAAAATTATTTTACGCCACTTATCCTGCAAATTGGTCTGATTTGATTTAGATTTGCTGTAAGATTCATTTTTAGGCTATTTCAATATTTGATTGAAGGAGTATGCAATGAATGCATTAGGATTAATTGAAACACAAGGTTTACTGGCAGCGATTGAAGCAAGTGATGTGATGCTAAAAACAGCGGAAGTAAATTTGCTACCTAAAGAAATCGTTGGTGGTGGTTTAGTTACAGTCATGGTAACTGGAGATGTTGGCGCTGTCAAAACGGCTGTTGCTGCAGCAGCTTCATCTGTAGAAAGATTAGGTAAAGACTTATTATGTTCAAAACATGTAATTGCTCGTCCTGATGAAAGTTTAATGTGCACGCAACTGATTATGTCAACAGCACAGGAAGAGCCGATAAAAATTCAAACACCTCTTGATGAAATAACAGAAGATGCTCCCGTTTTGAAATTAGAGGATGAACTATCAGAAGTTCCCACGATTGAAAAGACTGAACAAATAAATGAAGAAGTTACAAATCAGGAATCTTTAGAAATTTCTTTGAAAAAATTAAACGAAGAAGAGTTAAAAGCAACACTATCAGGGATGAAAATAGTAGATTTACGTAAATTAGCGAAAAAACAGTCCCATTTTTCAATCACTAATAAAGAAATTTATAAAATCAATAAAGAGAAACTTATTGAAGCATTGAGTAATTACTTTAATAGGAATTGATCGAAAGAGGAGCAACAACAATGAACGATTTTGATAAAGATTTACGCTCAGTTCAAGAAGCTCGTGATTTAGCTCGGGCTGGGAAAGCTGCAGCACAAGAATTTGCAACATTTACACAAGAACAAGTAGATACCATTTTAAAAAGCATGAAAGAATCTGCAGAGAAATTTTCTGTTTGCTTAGCCAAAGCAGCAGTAGATGAAACAGGATTCGGAAAGGTCGCAGATAAGGCTTATAAGAACCATGCAGCAGGTACATTACTTTATGAACAAATCAAAGATGAAAAAACAGTTGGAATTATTAGTGAAGATAAACAAAATGGCACGCTCGATGTAGCAGAACCAGTCGGCTTGATCTTAGGAATTGTTCCGTCTACTAACCCAACTTCAACAGCTATTTTTAAATCAATGGTAGCACTAAAATCAAGAAATGCGATTGTTTTCGCTCCCCATCCTGCAGCAGCACAATGTACTAAAAAAGCAGCTGATATGATGGCACGAGCAGCAGAAGCAGCGGGAGCTCCTAAGGGGATCATCAGTTGTGTTTCAACGCCTACAATGGCTTCGACAAATGAATTACTACATGCTAAAGAAATTAGTTTGATCATTGCCACAGGTGGTCCTGGTATGGTAAAAGCTGCATACAGTTCTGGAAAACCAGCGATTGGTGTGGGTGCTGGGAATTCACCTGCTTACATTGAAAATAGTGCAGATGTAAAACACGCAGTTTCTCAAATCATTGCTAGTAAGACTTTTGATAACGGAACAATTTGTGCATCAGAGCAATCGATTATTTGTGAAGAAAGCAATGAAGCAGCAGTCGTTGCAGAATTAAAAGCACAAGGTGCTTATTTTATGAATGAAGAAGAAACAAATAAAGTTTGTGGCTTACTCTTTAAAAATGGCGGTCATGCAATGAATGCAAAATTTGTTGGTCGTTCACCACAAGTAATTGCAGAAGCAGCTGGATTTATGGTACCCAACACAGCTACTGTCTTGATTGGTCATCAAAAAGGTGTTGGTGAAGGAAACCCATTGTCTTATGAGAAATTGACGACAGTTTTAGCTTTTTATGTTGTTAAAAATTGGGAAGAAGCTTGTCAACTGAGCATCGATCTTTTACAAAATGGAATTGGTCATACAATGAGCATCCATACGAATAATCGTGAGATTGTTTTAAAATTTGCCTCGAAACCTGCTTCACGAATCTTAGTTAATACTGGCGGTAGCCAAGGAGGCACAGGAATTAGTACTGGTCTACCAATTTCATTTACCTTGGGTTGCGGAACTTTTGGCGGTAGTTCTGTTTCTGAGAATGTCAGCCCTAAACACTTATTGAATATCAAAAAAGTTGCTTACGGGTTAAAAGATGTAACAACGTTAGTTCAGGAAGATGCAAGTTTTTCACACGCTGAATTAGAAGGACCGATTGAAGCTTGTTTGACATCTACTGAGACCTCGACAGCTAATAAAGACACTAATACTAAACTTAGTGAATCTGAACTATCTGAATTAGCAGAAGTCGTGCGTAAAGTTTTGTCTCAAATGAATGCATAAACATATTCAGTACAAATAAAGGAATCAAACAAGGAGAAAAAATGGAAGATTATGAAGTCATATTAAACGCGTTGATGGCACATTTAAATCCAGCAGATATGCCGCAAGATAATACTATTCCCGTAGGAATTTCAAATCGGCATATCCATTTAAGCCAAACTGCTGTAGATAAATTATTTGGTTGCAACTATCAATTGACCAAATTAAAGGATTTATCTCAACCTGGTCAATATGCTTGTAAAGAATGTCTGATGATTTGTGGACCGAAAGGTGTGATTGAAAAAGTCCGTATTTTAGGTCCAGTTCGTCCAGAGACACAAGTAGAAATTTTACAAAGTGATACTTTCAAATTAGGTATCAAAGGTGCATTGCGGTTATCCGGGGATTTAACAGGAACTCCAGGGGTCACTTTGATAGGTCCTAAGGGTTCATTTGAAATTACTCAAGGAGTGATCGTAGCTAAGCGTCATATCCATATGTTGCCAGAAGAAGCAGTTCGTTTTGGGGTAACTGATGGAGAAGCTGTTACTATCGAATTTGATGGTGAACGGGGCGGTAGTTTAGCAAATGTTATTGTCCGTGCGAAAGAAAACTCAGGTTTAGAATGTCATATTGACACTGAAGAAGCGAATGCTCTTGGCGTTACGTCAGGGACAAAAATAAAAATCAAAAAATAATTAGGAGGAACATAAAATGAAATCAGATGCATTAGGAATGATTGAAACAAAAGGATTGATTGGATCAATTGAGGCAGCGGATGCTATGGTCAAAGCTGCAAATGTAACTTTAGTTGGTAAAGAACGCGTTGGCGGGGGAATTGTTACCGTCATGGTTCGTGGAGATGTCGGTGCTGTTAAAGCAGCAACAGATGCTGGAGCAGCCGCAGCTCAACGCGTAGGAGAGTTACTATCTGTCCATGTTATTCCACGTCCACATTCAGAAGTAGAATCAATTTTACCAACAACAAACGCGTAAGAAAAGTAAAAAAACTACCTATTTGATTTATTAAATAGGTAGTTTTTTTAGAGCAGTATATCTATAAAAAATCTTTTGAAATAGGTATCATCTATGATAAAAATGCTATCTTTTTGAATTAGATTAAATCATAATAGTTCAGCAATCTCTTCATCAATAATTAAGTCAGTAATAACATTCATATTAAGAAGAGCTTGGATACTTTCAGTTTTTTCTTTTCCGGTAGCAACGATTACTACGCGAGGAATTTTTTTTATATCTTTTAATTCAATTCCAAGTAATCGTTGTGAAAATCCTCTTTTTAAGGGTGTGCCATTAGCAGTAAAAATAGTACTGCCAATATCTCCAATAGCGCGTTCTTTTTTTAGTAGCGCTGCTTCTTCCGTAGAGATGTATTTTAATTTTTTATACGTAGAAGACCGTACAGGGTCACTAACTCCAAGAAGAGCAAAATCTACTTTTTTCCCTTCATCAATAATTTCTTTAACTAATTCTGTATGCAGAAGAGTTTCTTTTACCTCTAAAGTATCTGCTATAGCTGGAGCATAAAAATAGGAAACATCACAATTATATTTTTCTGATAAAACAAAAGCTAAGTGATTAGAATGAAAACGAACTTCAGAAAGTCCGATTCCTCCAACTAGTGGGATAATTTTCAAGTGATTTAGTTTTAGTAAATTTGCCTGTTCTACATATTCATAAAGAGTAGATCCCCAACCAATACCTAGTTTATTAATATTACTAAGTAAAGGTTCAATAAGGTCAACACATAATTTTCCTGCAGCAACTTTTATATCTTTTTGTTTCTTAGCAGCAATTCTAACGTTTTTTAAGTCATATTTTTTTGCAAGCATTTCTTGAAGTTTGACTAAATACAACTCATTATGTTGGATTGTAATCTTCACGATACCTTTTTCCTTGGCTTCATGAAGCAATGAAGCGACTGTTGGACGTGAGATATTTAATTTTTTTGCAATTTCACTTTGGGTAGCTTCTTCTTCATAGTATAAAAGAACAACTTTTATAATCAAATTTTCTCTATCTAACATATCTCCCGATTCCTCCTTAAGAACTAGTAACATATGTTACCGAGTCTTTTTTTTTATATCAAATGATAAGTATATATTCCGTTGACTTTTCAAAGTAATTATACTACTATTTTTACAAAAGTAAATATAATTTATCAAATGTAAAATAAAGGGGCGGTAGTTTTGTTAATCAACACAAAAGTAATGCTTTTAGAGGCTCGAAAAGAAAACTATGCAATACCAGCTACAAATTTTATTGATTTAGATTCTGCTCGGACGTTTGTCAAGGTAGCAGAGAAATTAAACAAACCTTTAATACTACCTTTTGCACAAGCACACAAAGATTTAATTTCACTAGAAGAAGCCGCATTAATCGGTAAATATTTAGCTGAAAAAGTTTCTGTTCCTGTTGCATTGCATCTAGATCATGGAGAGGATTTTAATTTTATTAAACGCGCTATTGATTTGGGATTTACATCTGTAATGATAGATGCCTCTAAAGAGAGTTTAGAGGATAATATCAAAATCACAAAAGAAGTAGTTGATTATGCTCATCAAAAAAATGTGACCGTAGAGGCAGAGTTAGGTCATGTGGGATCAGGTAATAATTATGAAAATCATGAAATGACTGATTCTATCTACACAGAAGTGAGTGATGTACAAACTTTCTTGAGCAATACAAATGTGGATTCTTTAGCGATCTCAATTGGAACCGCTCACGGAGCATATAAAGGGACTCCTATTTTAAATTTTGAACGCTTAGCAGAAATTCGCAAAGTGACAGAGACACCATTAGTATTACACGGAGGTTCTTCCTCAGGAAACGCGAACTTGAATCGTTGTGCAGTGAATGGAATTGCTAAAATCAATATTTTTACTGATTTTTTAAACGCAGCCTACAAGAAAAATTTGACTGGAAAACCGAAAGATTATTTAGAAATAAAGCGGTTGGCTAACGAAGGCATGGCGGAGACTCTGGAGAGTTGCTATAAGATTTTTGCTACAAAAAGTGTGAAATGAAAGGGAGGATCATATGACTAATAAGATAAATTATCCATTTTTTGTCTTCAATCCTAAATCTTATCTATATGGAGAGGATTTATTGCTAATAGCTAAAAGAGCAGATGAATTAGCAATGAAGTATCCAGAATGTTCCATATTAGTGACGGTACCTTATACTGATATTTCAGCAGTAAAGAATGCGACAAAAAAAATTATTGTAACAGCACAGCATATGGATGGAATTAAACCTGGAAGAGGAGTAGGGCATGTATTACCCGAAGCAGTCTATCATGCAGGAGCTCGAGCAGTTTTTTTGAATCATGCTGAGAGACCATTAACTATATCAGATTTAGGCAAATCAATGAAAAGGGCAAAAGAATTTGGGATACAGACGATTGTTTGTGCGGATTCAATCGATGAGGCTCGAGCAGTTGCTATTATGGGAGCAGATGTAATTTTGTGCGAACCAACAGAACTGATAGGTACAGGGAAAACTAGTGATGATAGTTATATTCAACAAACAAATCAGGCAATCAAAGCAATCAATGAAAATATTTTAGTTATGCAGGCAGCTGGAATCAGTACCGCAGATGATGTATATCGTACGATTAAGTTAGGTGCTGATGGTACTGGGTGTACAAGTGGGATAACCACTGCTGATTCACCAATAGATATGTTGACTGATATGGTGGACGCTTTAGTGAGAGCATATAAGGAAAGAGGGTAGAAAATGAATATAAAACATGAACAATTGTCACTCGACACACAGGCAGGTAAAATTACTTATTTAAATATTACACAGCAAGTAAGAGAGGTAATTAAAAATTCTGGTATCAAAGATGGTCTCTGTGCGATCACTACACCGCATACAACTTGTTCAGTAATTTTTGAAGAGTATGTGCACGATAAGGATTGGAAGGGCGATGAATTTTTACAAGTAGATCAAAATCGTATTCTAGAGAAAATAATCCCAAGACAACAGACTGAATCTGATTATTTATATCCTGGTCCAGCTCATGTAGAATTTCTGAAAGATCTAGCAGCAAATGATCCAAACTACTTACCCGATCCTGTATCGATTCTAAATGCAGATGCTCATATTAAAGGATCACTGTTTGGTGCTAGCGAAACAGTAATCATTAAGGATAGTGAGCCACTGATTGGCTCAGTCGGTTATCTTTACTTTATTGATTGGGATCAAAATAGAGAACGTATCCGCACGTGTAACTTGATGATTATGGGTCAGTAAGAGGCTTAAGAAGCAACCACATTATAAAGATTGTGGTTGCTTCTTTTGCTAGAAATTTTATGGTCTAACCGCAATAGAGAGATTTATCAATTAATTGAGCTGTTAAAAAAACGTTCAATCTCCAATTGGGCAGCTTCGATTGAATCAGAAGCATGGATAATATTCTCGCTTTTATTTAGAGCAAAATCTCCCCGAATGGTTCCAGGAGCAGCTAGCAGGGCATCTGTTTTTCCAATCATTTTCCGCGCTATTTCAATCACGCGCTCACCTTCTAGTAAGATAACAATCACAGACCCAGATGTCATGTAGTTAATTATATCGAGAAAAAAATTTCGCTCTTTCAAATGATCGTAATGTTTTCTAACTAAAGGTTCATCTAAAACAGTTTGATACATTTTTTTGATCGTTAAATTTCGATCCTCGAATCGTTGAATGATTCGTCCAACTAATTTTCTTTGTACACCGTCAGGCTTAATAATTACTAACGTTTGTTCCATCATTGCTCACCTCATAATAAAATTTGGATTTTAATTTTGACTGTGTTGAAAATGCTATTTTTTCCAATCTTCTAGATTTAGTTGTTAGACGCGCTTAACTTTTGTTGAAAATCATTCATCTAGTTTAATCTAATATACCTACAAATTGTGAAATAGTAAACTATTTTTATAAAATCACGAAACTGTATTCACAAAAAATATCACTATTAAATTATTTTTTTAGGGAAATAGTTCAAAATAAATAAAAACAGTTGTAATACAATGGATAATACGTTATATTAATTACTGTGATACTTGAAAAGTGAGTAACGGTATAAAAGTAACCGAGAAATGAAGGACAAAGAAATATATTTTTTTATAGTTATTTGTGATTTTTTTCACTAAAAAATATTGAAATCAGGAGAGTGATATTATGGAAAAAAAGAACCTGAAAATCCCATTTTGTTGTGTAAATTCTGAGGTGTTATGGAAAGGTGAAGAGGCGCTAATCAATGCATTATCAATTGACAAAAAGATTGCTCAACTAAATTTAGATGCAATTTTTACTGCGAGATTATCCGATGTTCCGTTGATAAAAGCTGCAACAAATCGGATTCAAGTGGGAATTAATTATCACGATTCGATGAAGGATAAACTAAAAGAAATAAAAAAAACAGGTGTAGATGTTTTGATTTTTGATGATATCGATCAAGTTTTTAAGTTCACTGCACTAGAAAGGGTGATCAATACGGCCAATAAGTTAGAATTTCTGATCTTGGCTCGAGTAGATAACCCATTAGAGATTCCAAAATCACTCTTAAAAAAAATCCAGATAATCAAATGGAAAGACAATCAATCCCATGAAGAAAATAGTTCTCTTAGAAAGAATGAAAAATCAGATATTCTCAAAATAAAAAATGAGAATCCTAATCTTTCAATCATTTATGGGGCAAAAAAAATATCAACTGATTTGATTTTAAATTCATTACTAAAAGGAATGGATGGTATTGGTGAATATAGTCAGTGCAAAAATACCTATGAAAATTTAGATGAAATGTTTTATGCCATCCATGATTACAAGAATGTTCAAGAATTTATTAATACATAAACCGTTTGATTTCAGAAAGTTTCTTAGGCGCTCATTTTTATCTAATGCTGTTTAGACAAAAGCTTGCAGATTTTCTCTCGAGGAGAATCTGCAAGCTTTTTTACTGAGCAAATAGAATAATCGGTTGATAGAAAATGTAGATAAATGTTATTTTAAATAAATTATAATTCAAGTTTATTTTTCTTATATTTAAGCATATTTTTTTAGATTACAAAAAAAAATAAAAGAAAGCGTTGACAAATAGTTATCTCATGCTATACTTTCGTTGTAAGACATATGACAACGTTGTTAGCATATGCCAAAAAAGTTTGGAGGGTTTCAAATGACGTTATATGGTAAGTTATTGGAAAGAGAAAGAAATGGTGCTCCGATTAAAGTTGGAGTAATTGGTGCGGGTCAGATGGGATTTGGAATGATCTCTCAAATTTCCACAATTCCCGGTATGATTGTAGCAGGTATTAGTGATATTAACTTAGATGCTGCAAATCGTGCTGCAGATGCATACAATGCTAGTGCAGACAAAAAAGTTGATATCTTGATCAGTCAAGATTTCAAAGATATTATTAATTCTGATAAAGTTGAGATTATTGTAGACGCAACTGGTGTTCCAGAAGCTGGTGCTCAAATATCATTAGAATCACTTATGGCAAAAAAACACTTAGTGTTACTAAATGTTGAAATTGATATTACAATTGGCCCGCTAATGAAGAGATTATATGATGCAACTGATTTAATCTATACTGGTTCAGATGGTGACGAGCCTGCTGCAACTATGCAAATGTATGAATTTGCTAAAAGCATGGGAATGGAAGTATTAGTAGCAGGTAAAGGTAAAAACAATAAATTGATGGTACACGCTAACCCTGATACTGCTGCTGAAAAAGCAAAAGCTCAAGTAATGAGTCCTAAAATTTTAGCCTCATTCCAAGATGGTACTAAAACGATGGGAGAAATGAATTTATTATCTAATGCTACTGGATTTGTTCCTGATGTAGTAGGTATGCATGGGATTTCAGCTGACTTAGATGGTACTGTTCAAAACTTAGACATAAAGGAAAACGGCGGAGTTTTAAGTAAATTTGGCGTTGTTGAATATGTGGACGGAATCGCTCCAGGAATCTTTTGTATCGTTAAAGGACAAAATGAAGGTGTTGCTCACGAATTAAATTATTTATTGAAGAAAGGCGAACGAGATCACCATATCTTATATCGTCCATACCATTTATGTTCATTAGAAACACCACTTACTATCGCACGTGCAGTTTTAGAGCAAGATACGGCGATTGTTCCGATGGGAGCTCCTGTATCAGAAACTGTGTGTGTGGCTAAAAAAGACATCAAAGCTGGAGAAAAAATTGATGGCATCGGTGGATTTTGTGTCCGTGGTGTACTAGAGACACATGAAGATATGAAGAAAAATGCGAATATTCCAATTGGTTTGATTGCAGGTGCAGTTGCGAAAAAGGATATTAAAGACGGAGCATTCTTGACAATAGATGATGTAGAATTAGATGAATCAACAACTGTTTATAAATTACGCAAGTTGCAAGATGAAACTTTTGCCTAATTAGAAAGTTAACCTAGCTACAGATGGAGTTTTCTTCTATCTGTAGCTTGATATAGAAAAGAGGAGATTGTATGCGAATTCTACTAATTATTCTTTTCTTTTTGATGGTGACTCAAAGTCTGACAAGCATTATGCAGGTAAAGTATTACCAAAAATTTATCCGAAAAATCACTGAAAAATTTGATCATTGTTCAACATATGAATTATACACAGATGTATCAAAAGGCTCTTTGTTCAAAACGATTGTAGCTGTCGTAATTGATGCGAATGGTAAGATAATTAACTGCTATGCTTGCAAAGGTCTGACAATATTTGCACGTTTCAGAAAAGAAGAAGTTTATCATAATATAACATTGGCAGAAATTCATCAAAAAAGAATAAATCAAGATCGTGTCAATTCCATAGAGAATGTATTAGACAAAATATATTTAAGGAAAATGGAAGCGATTTCTGATATTTAGGAGGAATTATAATATGAAGTACATCGAATGGTTTGGTAAAAATTTTATTGGATTATTTGAAGCAGGTGGGAAGCAATTCATGGATTTTATGACGGGGATTGTTCCACTGCTTATTGTTTTACTAACTTTCACTTATTCTGTTATTGCATTTATAGGACAAGAACGTGTTGATAAAGCTATCCGCTATTGTTCAAAATATATGATTTTACGTTACTCTCTTATGCCGATGCTATCAGTTATGATGTTGACGAATCCTATGGCATACACATTTGGAAAATTTGTTAAAGAAGAAGAAAAACCTGCTTTTTATGATTCAGTGGTATCTTTTTTACACCCAGTGACTGGTTTATTCCCATATGCTAATGCAGGTGAGCTGTTTGTGTATTTAGGAATCGCGAATGGTGTGATGAAAGCAGGATACAGTCAATCTAGTTTGGCAGTTCGCTATTTTTTAGTGGGTATTGTGGTCATTTTAATGCGTGGTATTGTAACAGAAAGATTGACAAAATTCTTGATTGCTAAGGAAGCGAAAAGTGTAAAAGCATAAATTAAAATGAATTTCTAAATACAGGAGGTAAATAAATGTATAAATCGGTCTTTGTAGAACCTGGAACTGGTGGTTGGGGAGTAGGCCTAACGTTAACTCCTACAGAAAAACGAAATAAAGTAGTATCTGTAACTGGCGGAGGTATTCATCCTGTTGCACAACAAATAGCAGATTTGACAGGTGCGGAAGCATGGGATGGTTTTAAAAATCAAATTCCTGAGGATGAAATGATTTGTGCTGTAATTGATTGTGGAGGAACGGCTAGGATTGGGGTATATCCAATGAAACGTATTCCAACAGTTGATATTCTACCTTCATCACCATCGGGGCCATTAGCAAAACATATTACAGAGGATATCTTTGTTTCAGGTGTTAAACCTGGAAACATAAAATTAACAGATGAGAAGAATATTGTTCCAACAGAAAAACCTCAAGCAACTGAAGAGGTAACCGAAGAAAAATTTGAAGAAACGTATGCAAAAGCAAAAGAAGCGCATGCTCAAGAAAATGCTAAAAAAGATAGTTTTTTAGTTAAATTCTCTCGTGGAATCGGTGGAGTAATGGGTGTGTTTTATCAATCAGGTCGTGATGCTGTGGATATGCTATTAAAGAATATCATTCCCTTTATGGCATTTATTAGTATGATGATCGGTATTATCAACTATACTGGCATAGGAGATCTAATTGCTAAAGTTTTATCACCATTAGCGGGTTCGCTTCCAGGTATGATTGTGCTATCATTAATTTGTAGTATTCCAATTTTATTACCAATTTTAGGACCAGGTGCAGTTATTTCTCAAGTGATTGGGGTATTGATTGGTACTCAAATTGCGAATGGATCGATTCCTGTTCAATACGCATTACCTGCCCTTTTTGCAATTAATGCACATGTTGGTTGTGATTTTATTCCAGTGGGATTATCGCTAGGAGAAGCAAGTCCTGAAACAGTCCAGGTTGGAGTTCCAGCAATTCTGTATAGCCGTGTACTTACCGGGTTTACTGCGGTAATTATTGCATATTTTGCAAGTTTTGGAATGTATTAATAAATCTGAATGGAGAGTAGTTAAGATGGTAAAGACAAAAATAACAGAAATTGGAAGTATGGTACCAGCTTTCGAAGAAGAGCGATTAATAATTTTATTTGGTCCAAAAGCAACACCGGAATTAAGAGATATTTCAGTTATCCATGAAGTAGAAGAACAACCAAATGACTCAATTTCAATTGGTGGGAAACTAAAAATTGGAAATAAAGAGTATACTATAGAAGAGGTTGGTTCACAGGCAAATTCGAATTTTGATGAATTGGGTCATATTTCTATTTACTTCCGTAATGAAGTAGGAGAAATCTTGCCTGGAGCAATTATTGTGAGTCCGGGAGAATTTCCAAGTTTTGAAGTTGGCGACGAAATAGAATTTATTTAGCTGAAAGTCTCCCTTTTTATATGAGGGAGTTTTTTTGATTGGGAGGAAAAGGGATGGTTAACCAAGATAATCGAGATTTAGTAAGAGTAGCGACGATGTATTACAAAGAGGATATGAAACAATCTGATATTGCTCAGCAATTAGGTTTTTCGAGACAATTGGTATCGAAATATCTTATAGATGCAAGAAGTAGTGGAATTGTTGATATTAATATTAATAGTTCGAGCGCGTATTCGGTTCAGTTGGAGATAAAATTACAAAAGGTTTTTGGTCTAAAACGTGTTGCGGTATTAGATACTAGCTATTTGAAAAGGCATGAAGTGGAAAAATTGATTATTCAAACCGCAATTTCTGCATTCAAAAAAGACGTAGCTAGAGCTAAGAAAATCGGTGTTTCATGGGGGAAAATGCTTCGTCGCTTAACAGATGAGTATCCTTACGTTAATCAGCCCGATACGACGATAATTCCTCTTATTGGTGGGATGGGATCTGATCAAGTGGAAGTTCACTCTAATCAAATTGCACATGATTTATCTAGAAAGATGCGTGCAAAATGTAAATATCTTTATGTACCTGCACTTGTGGATAGCAAAGAAATAAAGAAAAATCTAGTAGAAAATATAACAGTAAAAGATGTTCTTGAAGCTGGAAAAAATGTAGATCTTGCTTTTGTAGGGATTGCTTCCCCTTTTTCTGAAAATAATACGATGACTGAAATCGGTTATATTGATCAAAAGGATATCGCTGATTTGAGAGATTCTCAAGTTATTGGCGATGTCAATTCCCGTTTTTTTGATTGGGAGGGGAATGAGACATCATGTAGAATCAATGAAAATGTAATTGGAATTAATTTGAAGGATATAAGAAATATTGAACGTGTGTGTGCCATTTGTTTCGAGGAAGAAAAGAAAGATGTTTTATATACAACAGTTGATTCGGGAATCATCAACTGTATAGCATTGACGGATTCTCTAGCAGAATATCTACTTATAAAAAAGGAACAATCTACTATAAAACGATAAGTTTTTGAAAATTGGATTTTACTTGGAGGAACTTTATGGGATTGCTAGATGATAAAAGATTATTAGTAGAAATTGCCTCATTATATTATGAACATGGACTGAAACAAGAAGAGATTGCCAAGAAATTGAATATCAGCAGGTCTTTAGTATCGAAATTTTTAGATAAAGCTAGGCAAGAAGGAATCATAGAAATTACTATTCATGATGAATACGCAAGTCCATTTTGGGCTATTGAAGAACAACTTCAAAAGAAATTTGACCTGATTGATGCTATTTGTATTGAATCTTCTGATAGAGGTTTACAAAGCAAACTTTTGGGTATGGCAGCTGCGAAATATTTATCTAGAATTATCCAACCAAAAGATACTATTTGTGTTTCAGCAGGTACAACAGTTCATGAAATCGCAGCTAATTTTCCAAAACAAAATCAAATGATCAATATAAAGTTTATTCCTTTAGTAGGAGGCATGGGTATGGAACATATCACTATTCAATCGAATAAAGTGTGTGAGTTATTTGCCGCACGAACAGGCGGACAAACTGTAGAATTGCATGCTCCGATTACAGTCGATGACGCCCCTTCTAAAGAAGTTCTAATTCGTCAGTCATTTATCAAAAAAATCTTTGAAGAAGGGGAAAAATCAGATATCGCTCTTGTAGGAATCGGCGGCGCTCCTATCTATTCAACACTTACTGATGCATACCTTACAGATCAAATAAATGAGGAATCAGAATACTCACGAGAAAGAATTGCTGGGGATATTTGCTATAATTTCATTAACCATTCTGGTGAGCTAGCTAAATGTGATTGGAATGAAAGAGTTTTATCGATTGATTTAAATAAACTAACATCAATCCCTAAACGAATAGGTGTCTCTGGTGGGAAAGAAAAGGTGGCTGGTATAAAAGCAGCACTTACAGGAAAGCTAATAAATATTTTGATTACTGATGAAAAAACGGCTAGAGATTTGTTGAATCAGTAAAAAAATACATCGATATAAGTTACATAAAAAAGTGCTACTTCTTTTTTAGAAATATGAATAAGTATTGAAAATTTCTTTGTTATTAATTAAAAAAAATATTGTCACTATAAATATAATATCGTCTATAAGTCCAGTTATCTTAAAAGGTGGCTGGACTTATTTATTCTAAGTGATGGATACAAAAATTTTATTTTGTTCGAGTGTGTGATTTCAAGTCGATCGAAAGTAGTCGAGCGTTTGGCTGATAAAAATTTGGAATTGTTACAAATGACACACATGATATCTTCGTGGAGATCATGTGCTGTAACTATTTAGACGAGACTAATCTGATTGGACGGGTCTATCCATTCATACTAGTATTTGTCAAAGCTGAAAGAAGGACAAGGCTTGAAAGATTAGAGAGACTCTCTCGACTATAGGTTTGTATTGAGTCGATCGAACTTCTTAACTGGTAGGGACTGATCTCATCAATGAGGTTGGAAAAATAATTAAAAAAGAACCAACTAATTATTGTTTTAGTTATAATGATGATGGGGGTGTGGATAATGGACATGCTTAAACAAAAGTGGGAACAATATGGGCGAGGAACTAGCTTCAATTATAGTAAAATTGAAAAGAAGTTACATGGAAATTATCCAATTATCCAATTCGATGTTAATACGCCGATTGTTCTTCGGGGCGAATCTCCACAATATATCTACTTTATTCTTAGCGGAGTAGCGATTGGGACACGAGACTATGAGGATGGCAATGAGTATGACTATTTTCATTTAGACAAAAGCAATGGAAGTGTAGGATTATTGGAGACCTTAGCTCAAAAAGAAGCAATCATTGCTACGGTCAGCTGTTTGAGTAAAGTCGAAGCAATTCGAATCCCGTCTGCAATTGTATATGAATTGATCATGCAAGATCTGGAGTTGCTTCGCTTGAGTCTCCATCTTTTAGCAGATGATTTGTATGATCGTTCTGGAAATGATGGATTATTTTACCATCTTGAAGGCATCGATCGGCTACGTTACTTTTTGATTACTTATTACGATGAACACATAACTACTGAAGGTAGTCTTATTGAAGTTGAGGAACGTCGAGAAAAAATCGCGAATAAATTAGGCATGAGTGTTCGAACAGTAGGACGAGCATTAAAAAAACTAAAAGAGAATCAAGAAATATTGAATAAAAGTAGAAAAATAGTTATCGGACAAAAAGAACAGCAACGTTTGAGAGAAAATATATCGTATATGTAATTTTAATCAGATTACTGACCACGAGAGGACATCTGTCCTTTCGTGGTCAGCTGTTTTTAAATATACTTGAGTCACAAAACAGCAAACGGTTACATTGTGTACTTGAAAAATAGAAAGTAGGGAAAAAGATGAAACGAGGAATAAAATATGACTTTGGTCTGCAAGCATTGATGTTGATCCCAGTGGGCGTTTCTTTAAATGTGGTTGGGTATCAATTGTGTACGATTTTAAAATTACCAGTATTTAGTGACCAAATTGGTACGTATTTAGTTGCTTTAGTCGCAGGACCATGGGTGGGGCTTATCACAGGTTTTCTAGGAAGTTTAGTGAATGGGATGCTAAATCCAGTAGCGATTCCCTATAGCTTAGTATCCATGAGTATTGGATTATTTGCCGGTTATTTTTCGAAATTCAAGTTTTTTAAAAATATCATTGGGATAGTGGTTGCTTGTGCTGTTTTGACTGTTATATCTGCTGGTTCTGCGGCAATTGTTACGGTATTCATGTTTGGTGGAATAACAGGTGCAGGGACTGATTTAGTTACAGCTACGTTTTTAGCAGCAGGTCGGCAACTATGGGACTCTGTTTTTTCAACGAATATTATTACAGGCTCTATCAATACTGTTTTGAATTTTGCAATCAGTTATTTAGTTGTAAAAAGAATTCCGCCACGCTTTTTGATCAAATTAAATTATGGTGCGCCATATATTGATAAGGAGGTTAGGGAAGATGCTTAGTCAAATTGGTAAATGGTATCCTTCTACAAAATTGATGATTGTCGTTAGTGTGATAATCATCAGCATGTTTTCGACTATTCCAACGGTTCAATATGTTCTTTTTGGTTTATCTATTTTATTGAGTCTATGTTCAGGGACATTGAGTAATTTTTTTAAGACATTTTTTAAATCGATAGTCATAATTATTTTATTTATTTTTTTAGTTCAAGTTTTTATTGTTCAAAATGAAGATAGTCAAAAAATTTGGTGGGTCATCGGTTTTTCAGAGATTGGTCTGAATACGAGTATTGGATTATCTTCTCGAATTGTAGCGATAAGTTCAATTATTATTTGGTTTTTTCAAGTGACTAGTGTAAAAGACATCATTTCATCATTGGAAAAAGCTAATATTCCTAAAAAAGCGACTTTCGTAATTGCTTCGACAATTCAATTAGTACCGCAGATGACTAAGTTGTCACAAACAATTACAGATGCACAAAGAGCTAGAGGAATCGAGACAGATGGTTCAATTCTTACACGGTTGAAGGCACTTTTACCAATGATGGGACCATTGGTACTCACTTCTATTCAACAAATTGACGAGCGTGTCTTAACGCTAGAAGCACGCGGGTTTTCGGCGCCAGCTCGCAAAACGGCTTATTATTCAATAGAGAAGACAGCTGTTGACTATGTCATTGTTGCTATTTGTATCGTAAGTTTGATTGCCTACTTTATAGGAGGTCCATTATGAGCATAATCGAATTAAAAAATGTTTCTTATAGTTATCCATTAGAATCTGAAGAAGTGATTAAAGGGATTGATTTAGTTTTAGAAAAGGGAAAAGTATACGGCTTGATTGGAAATAATCAGTCAGGAAAAACGACATTGTGCAATATCATCAGAGGATTCATCCCAGCAATGTTTTTCGGTGATTTAGCAGGGGAAGCAATGTACAAAGGAAAATCTGTACAAAGTTATAATGTCGGCGCATTGGCTGCCGAGATAGGTTATTCTTCTCAAAACCCTTTTACTCAAATCTCTGGAGTTAAAGATACAGTGGAAGAAGAAATCGCCTATGGAATGGAAAATATAGGTATCGATTTAGAAACAATGAAGACCACGATTTCTAGATTGATCAAATTATTCCATCTAGAAGAGATTCGAACCAAAAATCCGTATGAATTATCTGGGGGTCAAAAACAACGGGTAGCATTGGCTTCAATCGTAGCACTCGATCCTGAAGTGATTATTTTAGACGAACCAACTTCACAGCTTGATCCTCAAAGTACGGAGGAAGTATTTAAAATCATTTCATTACTTAAAGAAAGTGGTAAAACGATCATTGTAGTAGAACACAAGGTAGATTTATTGGCGGAGTTTTGTGATGAAATCATCTTGATGGAAGAGGGACAAATCATTGAATTCGGTTCAGTTCATGAAGTGTTAAGTGACCCTGATATTTTGAAACATGGGGGTTCGTTGCCGCAAGTAGCTGAATTTTTTATCAAGCATGTAAAAAATTATGAACGAGTTCCTATAACAATGTCAGAAGCAATTGAAATATTGAAAGGAGCCAAAGCCTTATGAGTTTTTTAACCTTAAGAAAAGTTAGTTACAGCTATCCTAACGGTTTTGAAGCTGTTCAAGATGTTTCATTAGATGTTCAATTAGGCGAGGCTGTTGCGATTATTGGTCAAAATGGTGCAGGGAAAACCACAACAGTAAAATTAATGAACGGACTATTACGACCAACCAAAGGTGAGATTTTGGTTGAAGGCAAATCAATACAGTCACTGACTACAGCCCAAATCTCAAAACGTGTAGGATATGTTTTCCAAAATCCTGATGATCAGATTTTTCAAGATAGTATTGAGAAGGAGATTTCATTTGGTCCTAAAAATCAGAAGTTAGAAGACTCCGTTGTAAAAGAACGAGTATCGAGTGCAGCAACTTTATGTAATTTAAAAGAGGTTTTGAGCGAGCATCCGTATAACTTGCCTTACTCAAAGAGAAAATTCATCACGATTGCTGCAATCATAGCGATGGATCCAGAAGTCATCATATTAGATGAACCAACTGCAGGGCAGGATCGCGAATCTACGGTTTTATTAGGAAAAATAATTAAGAGTCTGACACAGAAAAATAAAATAGTGATTACCATTACTCACGATATGGAATTTGTAGTCAACGAGTTTTCTCGTGTGTTTGTATTTGCAGATAAGCAATTACGTAAAGAAGGAACCCCAAGAGAAATATTTTGGGATGAAAAATTGTTGTCATTTAGTGCATTGAAACAACCGTATATTTGCCAATTAGCGAATGCGTTAGGAATACAAAATATACTAACAATGGAAGAATTAGGGAGGAAATTATTGGAATGAAAAATATTTTGATTGATTGTGATCCAGGACATGACGATGCTCTAGCAATCATAGTCGCTTTAGCCAATCCTCAAAAATTAAATTTACTAGGAATAACGACTATTGGCGGAAATCAAACGATAACGAAGGTAACAGAAAATGCAAAAAAATTATTAGGATTCTTAAAAGCAAAGGTACCTCTAGCAGCCGGTCAAAGTAATCCTTTAAAACGATCATTGAAAACGGCGCCAGAAGCACATGGAGATACTGGAATGGACGGTCCTTTTTTCGACGGGACTACGTATCCATTGAGTGATCTGAGCGGTGTTGATTTTCTTTATGAAAAAATTATGGCCTCAGAAGAAACAGTGACCATAGTTGCTTTAGGCCCTTTGACAAATATTGCTTTGTTGCTTACTAATCACCCTGAAGTCAAAGGAAAAATAGATAAAATTTCTTTGATGGGTGGTGGGATTGATCATGGAAATTATACCGAATTAGCTGAGTTTAATATTTATGTGGACCCTGAGGCAGCTGAGATCGTTTTTCAGAGTGGATTACCAATCGTTATGGCAGGTCTAGATGTTACTGAAAAAGCAGAAATTACAGTTGCCGAGATTAAAGCACTTCAAGGAAAAGGCAGAGTAAGTCAGCTAGTCTATGAATTATTATCTTTCTACAATGAATCTGGTCGTCAATTTGGGTTTATTGATTCACCAATCCATGACCTATGTGCGGTCGCATATTTATTAGCACCTGAGATATTTAAAGGTACTTACGCAAATATTCATGTCATCACGGATGAATCTTTAGCTAGAGGACTAACTTATGGGGACTTTCGAAAAAGTGCTTCAAAATTTAAACCAACGTTAGTATTGCAAGAAGTAGATCGACAAAAATTTGTTGAGCTATTATTAGAGGCATTACGTTATTTAGATGCTGTTTAATCGGCGTGCTGATAATAATTTTTAGTGTGAAAATGCACAGCTATTCTTTAAAAAAAAGCGACTCTCATCAAAATGACCCTCTCAAGAATTTTCTTGAGAGGGTCATTTTAGTTTGAATAGTCATAGGTTTCTTGTAGCTGTCCGTCTTGTTTATAGATGTTTAAAGCGACAGCTTTATTTTTTGCGATTTCTTTTGCACGAGTAACTGCCGCTTCTTTTGTGTCAAACGCGTCACTTGCTTGACTTGCTCCTTCAGAGATCACTTGCCACTTGGAATCATTGTATTGAACTTTTACATCAGCAGTCAGTAATTTTTTAGCATTTTTATTACGTGTATGAGTGTCTTCTTTTTGAGGAGCTTTCGCTTTTTGAAAGTCTTTCTTTTCTTCGGTAGAAGCAGCATTGTACCATTTTTCTGCTTGGCTAATTGCAATAGGGATCGCTCGATCGTCTGGATAGCCGTCATGAAGCAAGGCATTTCCGATATCAATGGCTTTTTTTCGGATCAAAGGGTCTAAATTTTTCATTGAAACCGGATAGTCATTCATATTCCATGGCATAAACAAGTTCCTCCTTTAAAATGAGTATACTTCTACCTTACTATGTAGCAACATGTTTTTAAATTGATTTGCTTGAAATGTTTCTTTTTCTGTTTAATGAGTATTTTGCAATCAAAAAGGTCAAGAAAAACTGAGAATATGTTAAGTTGGATATAATATAAAAAAGGAGAAGAGTGATGAAAAAAATATTTGTCTTAGCACCGGATTCGTTTAAAGAAAGTATGAGTGCACCAAAAGTCTGTGAAGTGATGGAACGCGGTATTCGCAAGGTTTCATTAGATGCTCAAGTGATTCAGGTGCCAATGGCTGATGGTGGTGAGGGGACTGTCGATGCGTTAATAATGAGCAATGGAGGTACTCGAATAGAGGTGGAAGTTTCAGGTCCGATTCCAACAGAAAAAGTAACTACCTATTTTGGGGTATTAGCTGATAAAAAAACTGCAGTGATTGAGATGGCTAAGGCTAATGGTATCGATCGATTAGTCAAACAAAAGCGAAACCCGCTACTCACTTCAACTTATGGTACCGGTGAAATGATAAAAGCCGCACTAGACCAAGGTGTTGAAAAAATTATCATTGGTCTTGGTGGAAGTGTGACTAATGATGGCGGCGCCGGTATGGCACAAGCATTAGGTGTTAGATTATTAGATGATGAAGGGGATGAACTAGCCGCAGGAGGTGGCGCATTAGCCAAACTAGCGAAAATTGATGAATCAATGATTGATTCGAGAATTAAGAAAACAGAGATTATTCTCGCAAGTGACGTGGTCAATCCACTGACTGGCCCAACAGGTGCTTCTATTGTTTTTGGACCACAAAAAGGCGCTACACCAACCATGGTCAAAGAATTAGAAAGCAATCTTCTTCATTATGCAAAAATCATTCAAAGAGATCTCGCTATTGATATTCAAAAGGTTCCTGGCGCCGGTGCAGCTGGCGGATTAGGCGCGGGACTTCTTGCTTTTACTGGGGCAAAAATACGTTCCGGTGTGGAGTTAGTGATCGAATTTACCCAACTAGAGAAAAAAATTGCTAAAGCAGATTATGTTTTTACTGGTGAAGGTGGTATAGATTTTCAAACAAAATTCGGCAAAACGCCCTATGGTGTAGCGCAGATCGCTAAAAAATATAACAAACCTGTTTTTGCTTGTGCAGGTTTTATCGGTAATCAAGTCGATGTTTTATATGATGAAGGAATAACAGCAATTTTTGGAATATTAGCTAAGGCAAGTTCGATTGAAGAAGCCTTACAAGCCGGTGAAGATAATTTGGAACGAACGGTTGAGAATATCGTTCGTGTGTTAGCCGTGTAACGCCGCCTAGCAGATTGATAGTGAAATAAGCAGAACCCCCAGCAATTTATGCTGGGGGTTCATGAGTTAAGCAGCTAAGTCTAAATCTTTTTCGTTAAAGGTATCTCCATGTTCTAAGTCCCCATACTTATAGCCGCGTTTAAACCAACTAGTTCGTTGTTGGCTCGTTCCATGGGTAAAACTATCAGGAACGACATAGCCTTGGTATTCTTTTTGTAACGTATCATCACCGATTGCATTAGCCGCAGTTATGGCTTCAGCGATATCCCCAGCTTCTAAAATCGGTTGTCCTTGATAGGTTTGTTCGGCTAGATATTTAGAAAAACAACCGGCCAAATAATCAGCCTGCAGCTCTAAACGAACGCTATACTGATTGTATTCAGTTTCGGAAACACGTTTGCGAAGTGCATTCAATTGATCTGTTATGCCTAGCTGATTTTGAACGTGATGACCAACCTCATGAGCAATTACATACGCCATCGCATAATCTCCTGTGGCACCATAACTGCTAGATAGTTCATTAGCAAAACTCAAATCCAAATAAACATTTTGATCAGCTGGACAATAAAACGGGCCAATTTGGGCACTTGCTTGCCCGCAAGCAGAATCAACACTGTCAGTAAACAAAACAAGTTTTGGATTTTGATAAGATTGGCCACGTTTATCAAATTCTTCATTCCAATAATCTTCCAAATGAGCAAAGACTACTGCCGCAAATTCTTTTTCATCAGTATATTCTTTTGAAGAAACGTTTTCTGTTTCATAAGTTGCGGGTGTGATGTCACCACCCAAGCTATCCATGACTGTACCTAAATCACCACCTGATAAAAAGAAAACAACAACAGCGATTAAGAAAACCCCTATCCCACCACCAGAAGCTATTTTTCCAATGGATCGCCCGCTACTACCGGAACGCTCTTCAACATTTGAACTTTGCCGCCCACCGCGCCAACGCATAGTCATTCCTCCTTTATGCCTTTTCTTTTATTTTAATTGAAAATAGAAAAGCCGCCAAAGAATACAACTTAAAAAACTTGAAGAGGAAAAGCATCCATTAACTAGAAATCATCACACAAAAAATAACAAACGTTTCGGTGTTTGTACTTGTTGTTTACGAGAGTTAGGATTGTAAAAACAACTGTTTTTCTTCTAATAAATATAATTTTGAAACATATTTGTAACATTTCTTTTATCTGCGTGATATATCACTATGTTAGAATTACCTCTGACGTTATGCGATCGATCAGTTTAAATCAACATAATAGCCGGAGGAATAATTAGTGAAAAAAAGCATTATAGCAGCGTTGTTGGTGTGTTCATTTGCTGTCTCAGCGGTACCTAGTATTGCGCTAGCAGATAATTATGACCAACAAATTCAAGAAAAAGATCAAAAAATTAGCGATTTGCAAGGAAAACAATCAGAAGTTCAAGTTCAAATCGACGAATTAACCAATGAAATTGCCACAGTAAGTGGAAAAGTGAAAGACTTAGAAGCAAAACAAGATCAACTAAATAAAGATACAATGAAACTACAAGATAAAATCGCTATTTTAAAAGTGCGTATCGCAAAACGTAACGAAATAATCAAAAATCAAGCACGTGATACACAAGTGAAAGGCCAAGCAACGAGCTATGTTTCAGCTGTATTAGAAGCTGATTCATTATCAGATGTAATCGGTCGTGTACAAGCGATGTCAACGATTGTAAAAGCCAATCAATCATTGATGGAACAGCAAAAAGCCGATGAAAAAGCGGTCGAAGAAAAAGTGAAAGATAACGAAGCGAAAGTTGCTGAAATTCAAGCAAACCAAAAAGAATTAGAAGCGCAAAAAAATACTATCGCTAACAAACAAGCTGAATTAAATGTTGTGAAAGCTAATTATGCTGCAGAACAAGCAACTGCAGAACAAGATAAAGCGAAATTGAAGAAACAACAACAAGCAGCAAAAGCGGAACAAGCACGCATTTTGAAACAACAACAAGCTGCTGAAAAAGCACGTAAAGCCGAAGAAGCACGTCAAGCAAAAGAAGCAGCAAAAGCACAGAAAGCTTTTGAAGCATCTCAAGCTAAAGCAGCTGCTGAAGCTGAAAAAGCTGCTGCTGAAGCGGATAAGACGACAACATCTAGCTCAACAGAAGAAAGTACATCTTCAGAAACGCAAGCTGATACAACGACCAGTTCGACAAAAGATGATACTGATACACCAACTCCGACACCTGTACCAACACCAAGTACTGGCGGAAAAGTGGACCATACTGGTTCAGGGAATATGTATGCTGTAGGTCAATGTACTTGGTATGTTAAAAATGTCGCACCATGGGCAGGAACATATTGGGGCAATGGCTGCCAATGGGGCGCATCAGCGGCTGCTGATGGTTTCCAAGTAGATGGTACGCCAGCTGCAGGTTCAATTGTTGTCTTTGCACAAGGTCAATCTGTTGGAACTTGGAACGCAGACCCTGCTTATGGACATGTGGCGTATGTGCAATCGTATAACGCTTCAAACAATACAATCACAATCACACAAGGCGGTATGGGCTTCCCAACACCGACTGGACCAAACACTGCAACATTAAGCGCAGCAGGTCTACAATATATTCATCCTTAAAAAAAGTAAGAGTTCTCGAAAAATCGAGAGCTCTTTTTTTTATCAGAAATAAAGTACTTCTAATTGAGAGATTTAATAAAGGGTGGTAGCATGAGACATGTGAGTAAGGGATATTTTGAAAGAAGGAATCACTCATGAAAAAAGTAATCATTCTAGGGGCTCATGGAAAAATCGCTCAAATCGTTACAAGACAGTTATTGACTGAAGACATTAAACAAATGCTTTTTTTGCGTAATTCGGCTCGACTACGGCTTGAAGATCCAGAAAAAGAATCGATTGTTGAAGGAACTGCCACCAGTTTGTTTGATCTAGAGCAAGCAATGACTGGTGTAGATATTGTTTATGCAAATTTAGCAGGAAAAATCGTTGAAGAAGCTCAAAATGTAGTTGCTGCGATGAAAGCAAAAAACGTGAAACGCTTGATTTGGATCTCAACTTTAGGAATCTATGATGAAGTTCCGGGAAAATACGGGGAATGGAATCACGAACAACTAGATGGCGGTTATCTAGAAAGTTATGCAGAAGCTGCTAAAGTCATTGAAGCTTCCGGATTGGATTATACAATTATTCGTCCAGCCTGGTTAGATGATAAGGATGAAATTGATTATGAATTAACTAATAAAGATGAGACTTTCAAAGGAACAGAGGTTTCTCGCACAAGTGTCGCTGATCTGGTAACGAAGATCATTCTTGATCCAAAAGAATATATCGGAGCCTCGCTTGGTGTAAATAAACCGAATACTGATGGCGATAAGCCAGCTTGGTACCGTTGATTTGAAAATTATAACGAGCCAGTGACAGTTAGATGTCACTGGCTCGTTTGATTGATATGAAGAAATAAGTAACGATGAAGAGGGACAATTTTTAGTCTTTTCTTGTCTAATTCAGGTAAATGTTGAGTGGGTGGGGCTGTTAAAAATAAAGGATTTCGGTATAATGAATGGGTATGATTTCTTACATAGAAGGGAACCAATTTGAAGATGTTTACAAAGCTTTCACAGGACATAGAAACTGAAATGTTTGAGATAAAGCAAAATCAACGGACTGATAACAAAACATTGCAGCAATTGGTTGCAAAAAATGACGGGAACCCGTTTAGTCTGGAACAACTTGCCGCGATTCGTTTTCCAATGCAGACGCACTTACGCATCATTGCCGGAGCAGGAAGTGGGAAGACACAAACGATTTGTGCAAAAGCTGCGTATTTGGTTTTAGAACAACAGATTGATCCGAAAACGATCATGATGTGCACGTTCTCTCGCAAGGCAAAATTAGAAATGGAAGCACGTGTCAATCAATATTTAGATGGTCATGGACGAATATCAGTCCAAACTTTTCATGGTTGGTTCAATGCAGAATACACAGAACTGATTCGTCGGATTCCTGAATTGAAGCAGTGGGGAATCGAAGGGACAATCGACGAGGAACAGTATTATCAAATCCTCAGCCAATTGATCAAAAAATATCGTTTGTATAATTTTGATAAATTCGAAGAGCGAACGATCGCAGCTAGAATTAGTTATTGGCGTAACATGGGGTATTCAGATCAGGCGATGGTAGAATTTGTTGCGAAGCATTTTGATGCCAAAGGATTGCTGACTAATCAGAAATTAAGTGCTGTTTTTCAACAGTTTTTAGCTGAATTGTCAGTGATAAAAAAAGAGCAACATTTTATTACGTTTGATGATATGTTGTTCAATCTAAAATTGATCTTAGAAAATGATTTAAAAGCACGAAAATTTTTACAAAAGAAGTATCGGTATATTTTTATTGATGAATTTCAAGATATCAATCCCCTACAAAAACAAATCGTAGCGTTAATCTGTCCGCCAAATCGAGTTTCTAATCAAAAAAATACCAGCAAGTTGATCATTGTTGGTGATGACGATCAAAGTATTTATTATTTCCGCGGAGCAGAACCTAGTTATATCAAAGTCTTTGAACAAGAATATCAGCAGACTTCTTTGCAGTTAATGACTAATTACCGTTCAGATGCACCGATTGTGACTGCGGGTAATCGACTAATCCAACATAACGGACATGATCGTTTGCAGAAAAAAATGGTAGCAAGCAGAGCCACGACCGAACATGACTGCTATGCCATTGGTTTTTCAGATGATGAGGAAGAAGCCGCGTGGATTGGACAGAAAATCCAAAAACTGGCAAAAAAAAAACCGAGAAGTGACGGCAGCCCGGATTATCGTGATACGATGGTGCTGTATCCAACTCGTATTCAATTACGTTCTTTATTAAAACAGTTAGCCAAACAAAAAGTACCCTTTGTGACACCGGCGAATGATGATTTGTTGGGGATTTTTGGTCTGCCATTATTTAAAACACTTTTCCAACAATTGGATCTATTGGCCTCAGCCTCATCTATGCAGCAAAAAAATGAGGCATTAAAAAAGATTATCCAACAATATGCGTTTTATCATTATATTAAATTTAGTGCAAGTGCCAAATTCAGTGAGGAATTATTTCGTAAAAATAAATTTAAAATCAATGACCTCGTTGCATTTTTAGTTGGTGAGCGAACACTTTCCCAAGAGTCACAAGATCAAGCCAAGGAATTTTTTAAACAGATCTATTTGTTTTATCAAAGAAAACAAATCAACCTCAGTGCGTTAGTAGAAACCTTGTTAGCTACACCAAAGTTTAAAAAAGATCTGAGTGAAGAAGAATCAGATTGGTTGCGTCAGGAATTGTCTTCAGCCAGTGACTGGCCGGGTCTGTTGGAGGCGTTCCAACAAGCTAAACAACAAAATCAAGGAATGAAAAAACGACTGAATGATTATGATCAAGCTAAATTAAATGCAGTCTATTTATTATCTATTCATGCCAGTAAAGGATTAGGCAAGAAAAATATATTCATCAAAGGTGTTTATCAAGATGCCTTGCCTAATCATCATGCAGTCAAAAAAGCTGATTGTGATTTACAAAAGGCAAAAGAAGCCGCCACACCGCCTACGACCATCGAAGAACAACGGCGCTTGATGTACATCGCAATCACTCGTGCTAAAGAAAATTTATATGTGACTTTTCCTAAAAAACTAAATGAGAAAGCTGTCAAATCTTCCCCATTTTTAAAAGAGGCTGGTCTGATTATAAAAGAAGATCAATCAACATAAAAATCAACTATCTTTTTTTGATAGTTGATTTTTTATTAATTACAATAAAAAAACGTTTTCAAAAAAGGACGTTTTCAGAGAAAAATTCTTTGCTGGTCTTTGAAAAAAAGAGTACTATCAAGAAAGAATAAATCGTTTTTTTTAACTCGTTAAAACGAATGATTTGATACGTATAAAGATAGGGATAATTGAGCGACTATGTAAGTCAAAAAGGAGAGGGTAGTATGAAGTTTGTTGTTATTGGTGGAGTAGCAGGAGGGCCTTCGTTTGCTACACGCTTGCGTCGATTAAATGAAGAACACGAAATCGTGATCTATGAACGAGGAGAAAACATCTCTTACGCTAGCTGTGCCTTGCCGTATTATTTAGGCGGCGTGATTGAAGAATTAGATTCGTTGATCGAACGGACACCAGAAATATTAAAAGTAAAAAATAATATCGATGTTTTTACAAAGCACGAGGTCAAGTCTATTGATCCAGCTAAAAAACAACTGATCGTTAAAGATTTACAGACTGGTGAAGAGCTTGCAACGAATTATGACAAATTAGTTATCTCTTCAGGTGCGCGTCCCACTTTGCCACCAATCAAAGGAGCAAGTGATGCTGCCAATGGGTTCACCTTACGAAGTGTAACGGATGCTGCCGAAATCAAAACATACATCGATCAATATAATCCTAAGAGTGTGTTAGTTTTAGGCGCAGGGGTGATGGGTTTAGAATTAGCTGAAAATTTCAAGCATCGTGGATTAGATGTTATCTTGGTCGATCAGCTTTCGCAAGTAGCGTTTCCTTATGATATAGAAATCGCAGATCTGATTTATGACAAATTAATCGAAAAAGGGCTACAGATTTATTTGAACACTCGGGTAGAAGAAATCAGACAGAATGGAAACGAAGTTGTGTTGTCTGATGGAACGATTCTCAATCCAGAATTGATTTTATTTGCGACAGGAGTAGCTCCAAACAATGAAATGACAAAAACAGCAGGAATTGCATTGAGTGAGGATGGGCAAATCATCGTCAATGATCAATTAGAAACAAATGTACCAGACATTTATGCCATCGGAGATATTATCAAAACGACCAGTGTAGTAACGGGGTTAGCGACGTCAAGCATGTTATCCAGTGCGGCCAATCGACAAGGACACATGCTGGCAGACATCGTTAACGGGACGCCAATGCGTTACCGGGGCTACATCGGAGCGGGCGTAGCTAAGATTTTTGAATATACTGCTAGTTATGCTGGAATGACTGAACATGCGTTAAAGGCGGCAGGAATCACAAATTATAAATCGATTTTTGTAACACCTTTTGATCATGCTTACTTTTATCCTGAGGCTTCACGCTTAAACTTAAAAATCATTTTTGATGCAACGAGTGGAAAAATTTTAGGCGGACAAGCAGTCGGAGAACACGGTGTCGATAAACGAATCGGTGAGCTATCCGTTGCGATCACTGGGAATTTAACAGTATTTGATCTGCCTGATTTAGAATTACCATATTCACCGCCGTATTCAACAACGCGAGACCCGTTAAATATTGCCGGATATGTAGCAATCAATCAAATGACCAATGTAGTGGAAACAATCAAAGCTGTAGATATCCCAGCAGAAGATTTGATCGAGGCCTTTTTCTTAGACATTCGTGAATCAGATAAGGCAGAATCAGGAAGTATCAAAGCCAGCAAAAATATTCCGATGAACGAATTACGTGATCGGATTAATGAGATTCCAAAAGATCGTAAAGTTTATATTACCTTTAGAAAAGGGTTGAACACGTATACTTCTGCTCGAATCTTAGCAGGATTTGGAATTCCGGCGATTTTGATCGAAGAATAGCTCGATTAGTTTAGGAAAGTTGCTCATAAAAAATCACTGTAGTAGAGTAAAAGTAACGACTATTTTAGGAGGTTTCCAAATGGAGAATATGCAAATCGCAATAGAAATGTTGGATCGAGCGCAGGAACGTTTTGAAGACACATTTGAACAAATGACTACAGAAGAAGCCAATAAGATGCCAGCACCGTTGATCAAATCGGTGACGTGGTTAATGTGGCATACGGCGCGGGAGTTGGACTTGCAGATCTCAGGTTTGAAGGAAACAGAACCTTTATGGACAAGCAAAGGTTGGTCGGAAAAATTTCATTTAGACTTACCAGATGATACGGAAGATTGGCGACACACTCCTGAGGAAGCCGCAAAAGTAGTTGTTTCTGATCGACAATTAGTACGTGATTATTTGGCTGTCAGTATCGAATTTACTAAACAATATTTGGAAAAAATAGATGAAGCTAGCCTTTCTGATGTGATTGATACCAGTTGGAATCCACCAGTCACTCGACAAGTTCGCATCGTTTCAGCAATTGACGATGCTGTGATGCATTCTGGACAAGCGGTGTATACTAGAAGAATGGTGATTGGAAAATAATTATTTATAATAAGAATAAGTGGAAGCTGGAACAGCTGTTGTTCCAGCTTTTTTGTCTACATTACTAGAGCATCTCAGACTTCTGTGGTACAGTGGTTCAGGGGAAACTTTAGAGGAGGATATCCTATGAGAAATATTAAGTTAACGATTGAATATGATGGAAAACGTTACCTTGGTTGGCAACGTTTAGGTGATTCAGAGAAAACTGTTCAAGGAAAGATCGAAAGTGTAATCACACAAATGACTGGCGAAAAAATTGAAATCATTGGTTCGGGACGTACAGATGCCGGAACACACGCTAGAGGTCAAGTTGCAAATTTCAAAACAAATACTGAAATGACTTGTAATGATATGCTGATATTTTTTAATCGCTATTTACCAAGTGATATCGTAGTAAAAAAAGTTGAAGAAATGCCCGAACGTTTTCACGCACGGTACAATGTAAAAGGTAAACAATATAGCTACTACGTTTGGAATGATTCAATCCCGACCGCATTTGAACGGTACCGCAGTTTTTATTTTCCGCAAACATTGGATATGGATAAAATGAATGCTGCTTGCGAGAAATTGATTGGAAAACATGATTTTGTCGGCTTTTCCGCATTGAAAAAGACAAAAAAATCAACGACACGAACGATTGAGACAATCTCAATTGAACGTGAAGGTAGTATGCTGCACTTTACGTTTATCGGTGACGGCTTCTTGCATAAAATGATCCGAATCTTAGTGGGGACCATTTTAGAAATCGGTTCAGGTAAACTGCCGGTAACGATCATTGATGAAGTGTTAGAAAATAAAATCCGAGAAGCTGCAGGCGAGACCGCACCAGCACAAGGACTATTCTTAGACGAAGTTTATTATTAAAAAAACTGCTTTTGAGCATTTACTCAAAAGCAGTTTTTGTTAACTTCTTAATCCACGCCCGCGATTGATCAACTGCCAGCAAATACTATAAAGAACAACGATAAATAGTACTAGAACAGACATAGATACAACGATTGAAACATCCATGACACCTAGGAAGCCATAACGAAAACCAGAGATCATATAAACAATCGGATTGATTTTTGAGACAGCTTGCCAAAATGGCGGCAACATAGAAATCGCGTAAAAAACACCACCTAGATAAGTCAAAGGTTGCAAAACAAAAGTAGGTACGATGGAAACATCATCATAAGATTGAGCGAAAATACCATTTAATAATCCTGCAAGAGAGAATAAGATAGACGTCATCAGCAAAGTAATGATAATGATTGCCCATGAATAGACATGTAACGGAACAAAGAATAAAGAGATGATGGTGACTAATGCACCGACTAAAACGCTTCGTCCGACACCGCCGATTACAAATCCCCAAATAATGATATGTGTTGGGACAGGAGCGATTAAAAGCTCTTCAATGTTCTTTTGAAATTTTTGTGAAAAGAATGAAGAAGAGACGTTAGCATAGGAGCTGGTGATTACAGACATCATGATTAATCCTGGAACGATAAATTCCATATAAGAAAATCCTGACATATCGCCGATCCGTCCGCCAATGAAATTTCCAAAAATGATAAAGTATAAAGAAGTAGTAATAACTGGGGGGACTAACGTCTGCACCCAGATCCGTAAATAGCGATTGGTTTCTTTGACTGCGAGACTCTTTAGAGCAGTGAGATATAAATTAGACATGGTTTTCCTCCGTGATTTTCAAGAAAAGTTCTTCTAAGCGGTTGGATTTATTCCGCATGGAGAGTACCTTAATTCCTTGATTTGATAATTGGTTGAATAATTCATTGATTCCTTGATCACGAACGACTTCTACTTCGAGTGTTTGGTCGTCTTCGAATGTATAGTTAAAACCAGTGATTTCTGGTTTTTTATCGTAAGGTGCTAGATCAAAGATAAATGTTTCAAACTGTAGTTTGGCCAATAATGATTTCATACTTGTGTTTTCAATCAATTCACCAGATTGGATAATCCCGATATTGCGACAAAGCATTTCCGCTTCTTCCAAATAGTGAGTTGTCAAAATGATCGTTGTTCCACTTTCATTGAGTGCTTTAAGAAACGCCCACATTTCTCGGCGCAATTCGATATCTACCCCAGCGGTAGGTTCATCCAAGATGAGTAGCCGAGGTTCATGCATCAATGCTCGTGCAATCATTAAACGACGTTTCATCCCACCAGAAAGCATGCGAGCTCGTGTGTTCCGCTTCTCCCATAAATCGGATTGTTTCAAATATTTTTCACTGCGAATCAAGGCTTCTTTCCGCGGCACACCATAATAACCGGCTTGATTGACGACGATTTGTTGGACCGTTTCAAAAGGATTGAAGTTGAATTCTTGCGGGACTAAACCGATTTGTTGTTTAGCCAACACTAAGTCCTTATCTAAGTCATAGTCAAAAACTTTTACATTCCCAGCAGTTTTATTGACCAATGAGGTAATAATTCCAATCGTAGTTGATTTTCCTGCACCATTAGGACCTAATAATGCATAAAAATCCCCTGCCTCAACAGTCAGATCGATTCCTTTTAGAGCCTCGACTCCCGTGGCGTATACTTTTTTTAAATCTTTTATCTCAAGTGCATTACTCATTACTCAGACTCCTTCTTTTTTACTAAGACTACTGAAGACGCAAATAGTCGAACAGGTTATTCTAACATGTAAAAATACAAATTAAAATAAGTGAATCGTACACTAGTTTAGTATGATTCTCTATTTTATCACTCCTTGTGATGTTCGCAAACTTGAAGACTCACTTAGCATAAAAATCTAAAAAGCATTGAAGAAGACAAAACGGATATCAATGTTAATAATTATTCTTCATGAATAACAACTGATTGAAAAACTTTCGAAAAAAGATGTAATATATTAAACTACATATAACAGGAAGGGGTTAATTAGCTATGAAAACAACCGCTGAATTAAAAGTAGAAGCCAAAGCTATGCTGAAAGGAAGATGGGGACAAGCTGTAATGTTGAATCTTATTCCCACCTTATTGACGGTAGCAGTGATGTTTTTTGTCGTATTATCTGGACTAATTGGGTTTCTTATTCACGGATCGGGCGATGGGATGGTTGCTTCAGTTTCAGAATATCAACAAAGCAATGCAAGCAGTGGAGGAACTGGACTGGTTTCTTCTATTATCAGCACTTTGTTTATGAGTGGGATCTCTTGGACGTATTTAGATCTATTACGAGGTGAACGAACAAAAATCGAACCATTGAAAGATGCTTTTCGCGGCTTTCAAGGAGTATTTATTGTCGGAATTATATTAATCGCGCTGCTTACAAATATTTTTACAACGTTGTGGGCACTATTACTCATTATTCCAGGAATTGTAAAAAGTTACGCGTATTCGCAAAGCTATTTCATTTATTATGATCAAATTCAGCTAACCGGTGAAAAACCCAAAGTATTAGATACAATCACAGCAAGCCGCCAATTAATGACTGGTCATAAAGGTCGATTATTTTGGCTAGATATCACATTTATCGGGTGGTATCTCATTACTGTACTAACCGTTGGAATCGCCTATTTATGGGTAGCACCGTATATTTCTGCTACAAAAGCAGCGTTTTACAACGACCTTCAAAAAAATAGTTAAAAAAAATCTGGACTTAATGAATAGTGAGTCCAGATTTTTTCAGTTTGATCTATATAATTAGGACTTTTGAACCAATCAACTGTTGAAATGGTTCATTAAAAGTGCTGAAACTTTCTTTTGAAAACATTTCGTGTTATAACTGGCGAAGAATCAGCAAAGGAGTAATGGAATGGTCACATTAAAATCAGCAAGAGAAATCGAAGAAATGAAAGCATCCGGAGCTATTTTAGCTGGGATACATGAACAATTACGAGAAATCATTGTTCCGGGAATAACGACTAAAGAGATCGATCGGTTTGTACAAGAGAAAATTGAAGCTGCTGGAGCAACAGCTGCTCAAATTGGATTCGAAGGATATGAATTTGCTACTTGTACAAGCGTGAACGATGAGATTTGTCATGGTTTTCCTTCTAATTATCAGTTGAAGTCAGGCGATGTTTTGAAGGTTGATTTTTGTGTGGATTATCACGGTGCGATTTCAGATAGTTGTTGGACGTATGCGGTTGGAGAAATTACACCAGCGCATCAAGCATTGATGGATGTTACAAAAGAAGCATTGCGATTAGGTATTGCTCAAGCCCAAGTAGGTAATCGAGTTGGTGATATTGGTCATGCGATTCAAACATATGCAGAAGAAAAAGGCTATGGTGTTGTACAAGATTTTCTTGCTCATGGAATCGGTCCTACGATTCATGAAGAACCTTTCTTTCCGCATTTTGGTGCCGCTGGAAAAGGTACGCGTTTAAAAGAAGGAATGACCATTACGATCGAACCGATGATCACGACAGGAACGTGGGAAGCGGGAATCGATGGGAATGGCTGGACTGCGCGCACGTTAGATGGTAGTTTCTGTGCACAGTATGAACATTCACTTGCTATTACCAAAGATGGTCCAGTTATTATGACAGAACAAAAAAATTAATCTGAGAGTTGCAGCATTTGATGCTGCAACTTTTTTTTACTTAGTTTTAAATGAGTATTTACTAATCTTTTTTTCGTTTTTATAGTATACTTCTAATAAATATTGTTAGGAGGACAAGCAATGAGCAAAGTAGCAATTATTGGGTATGGAAATTTAGGACGTGGTGTGGAACAAGCGTTGAAGCAAAATACAGATTTGGAATTAGTAGGCGTTTTTTCAAGAAGAGACCCTAAAACAGTTCACACTGATGGAGCACCCGTTTATGCGTTAGATAAATTAGAAGAACAAAAAGGAAATATTGATGTTTGTATATTATGTGGTGGATCAGCTACTGATTTACCAGTTCAAACACCAGCAATCACCAAAAACTTTAATACTGTCGATAGTTTTGATACTCATGCAAGAATTCCGGAACATTTTGCTGCTGTTGATCAGGCGGCGAAGGAAAACCAAACAGTCTCGATTATTTCAACTGGCTGGGATCCAGGATTGTTTAGTTTAAATCGTTTGTATGCTCAAAGTATCTTGCCAGTTGGTGAGACGTATACTTTTTGGGGCAAAGGAGTCAGTCAAGGCCACTCAGATGCGTTGCGTCGAATCAAGGGAGTTGCAGATGCGATTCAATACACGATTCCTAAAAATGAAGTAATCGAGCGATTAAAAGCCGGCGAAAAAATGAATCTGACAACGCTGGATAAACATTTTCGTGAGTGCTTTGTCGTTTTAGAAGAAAATGCCGATGCCAAAGCAGTTAAACAGGAAATCGTCACAATGCCTAACTACTTTGATGAATACGATACAGAAGTTCATTTCATCTCAGCGGAGGAACTAAAGCGCGATCATCAAGCGATGCCTCATGGCGGGACCGTCTTACGGACAGGGACTACCCACGAAAATACTAAACAAGTGATTGAGTACAACTTGCAATTGGAAAGCAATCCTGAATTTACTGGGAGTGTTTTGGTTGCTTATGCGCGAGCATGTGCTCGTTTAGCAAAAGAAAAACAATTTGGTGCCTTCACTGTACTAGATATCGCACCTAAATACTTATCATCAGCTGATGATGCAACACTGAGAAAAGAATTACTATAAAGCTTTAGCACAAAATGGAGGGCATTGTTTGCTGACGATGTTCTCCATTTTTATTTTTGATTCACTCAAGTAAACTAATTCGTCGATTATTCAATAAAAATATGGTAAGTTGCAGATGAATTTTAGAAAATCTTTAGTGGACAAGAGGTGGATCAGATGCAAAAAATACAAGAGCTGCAAAAGAGATTATATAATCTATTATTGAATCCTCATATTCGTGATTGGGAACGTCATTTATTGAAAACTACGAAAGATTCATTAAATAAACGCAATTTGAATGAGCAACTAACTAAATTAGAAGCGGAGTTACGTCCGTTGGCGCTTCGGAATAATTTGACACCAGATGTGGCAGATTTCTATCAGGAACTTACAGGAAATCAGGTGAAGCATTCAACCGAAAGAACGCATTTGATTACCGATCCTGTTCATCAGCAACGAGCAGTTTTTGCAGGAGGATGTTTCTGGTGTATGGTGGAGCCCTTTGAAACACGACCAGGGATCATTTCTGTTTTATCTGGCTATACGGGAGGAACAATAGAAAATCCTAGTTACGATCAAGTAAGCAGCGGAAATACAGGCCATGTTGAGGCAGTCGAGATTATTTTCGATACAAAACTCGTGAGTTATCAAGAACTGCTCGATCTTTATTGGCAACTTATAGATCCTACTGATGCAGCTGGCCAATTCCAAGATCGGGGAAATCAATATCGCCCAATAATCTTTGTGTCCGATGAGCAACAAGAAAATCTTGCTCAAAAAACCAAACAAGCAGTGATCGATTCAGGAAAGTATAAAAAACCGATACTGACAGAAATTAAAGCATTAGAAACATTTTGGCCAGCCGAAAATTATCATCAACAATTTTATCAAAAACAGCCCAAACGCTACAAAGCAATAAAACGTGTACGGCAACAATTCTTAGCTTACCAACGCTTGAGAGGAAAACTCCGAAGTGTAGCACAAAAAATCCGCCGACAGTTTCGCTGAATCTTAAAAGAAGAATCAACGATGACTAATTTATGCCAATAATATTTGAATTATGGGAAGAAGACCGATAGGATGGAATGGACACTAAGATTTTGATCCATTGTGAAGGAGAATCAAATATGAAAAAGTTTCGAATGGTTATAGTAATAGCATTAGCGCTAGTCTTTTTTAGTGGGTGCAAAAAACAAACACAAAAAGAATTTACCGCAGAGCTAGAAAAACAGCGTGAAATGAATGCCGGCAACTATGCTGTTGTGATTGATCAACTAGCAATCAAATCAGCTACTGATAATGCCTCACAACGCGCCTCGATGGAGATGGCGGCAAAAATGATCAGTGGGACAAAAATCTCTGGCAATTATTTAAAAGATAGCAAGAAAAAATTGTTGACGATGACGACAGATCTTGAACTTTTAGGACAAACGATTCCACTGGAGTTTTTTATGGATCAGAAGAAACAGTCTGTTTATCTAGATACAGTGTTCTTGACCAAACTAACAGAGATTGCAAAAGAATTTGATGCACAAGTTCCCATCAAAGCCAAAGATCTAGAAGCATTGAAAGGAAAATACATCCACATCACAAAAGATGATCTGGAGGAACAAAGGAAGAAACAACCAACAACGGCACTGAGTGGGAATTTTGACTCCAAACTGTTTAGTGAATACCTCGAGACATTAGATGCTGATTCTTTTGAGAAGAAAGGCGATACAATCAAACGGACATTTACTAAAAAAGATATTCAAGGTTTCGTAAGTTATGTGAAAGAACATGGTGATCAAGACGAGCAGCAAACAGCTAAAGAACTAGCAAAAAATAGTGATCAATTGACCAAGTACAAACAAACAACACTTGTGAATCTAAAAAAACATACACAAAAAACAACGCTAGCAATCACAGCTGAAGATGAAGGCACGACTGTTACTCTTGGATTGACATTAACGAATCAAGCAAAAAATTCTAAAAAAACCATCCAACTGCCCAAAAAAGCAGACACCGTTTCAATTGAAAAATTATCGGAGATCATCGCTTCAGGACAAGCGCAAGAGTCACTGATCTCTGAAGCAGAGTTTAATGAATTGCTGGCAGTGATTGAAAGTAGCCAGACACAACTAACACAACCACAGATTGATCAAATCAAGGAGACGTATAAGCCCTATTTGACTGACCAACAATACAAACAGCTGGAAAAAGTTTTAGAACGTTCTAGTCAAATCGCAGCTTAAATTGTATGGCATATACATGATAGTTATCGATAGTATAAAAAACGCTGTACCAAAAATTTGGTACAGCGTTCTTTTTAAGCTAAGACGGTTTTTCGTGATTTTAAGATGTATTGGATTCCAGTGTAGAAGATAATAACGATAACTAAATAAGTGACCATTGAAATATCTAAGTTCATCAAAAATTGCGATGCAATGATGACCCCAGGAATACCACCAATTGTGATCGCTAAGGCGATCTTTCTTGAATAAGCTTTTTCGCGAATGAAGTTGATGCTGGCAACAGGTTGCAATCCAGCACATGAACACATCATGATCGGAAAAGCCGCAAGCGGAGTCATGCCCAACATATAAACCAAGGCCATACAAGGAGCATATAACCCAACACCGACAGTCATCAATGCGCCAAAGAAAAAGTTGCCGATAATTCCAATGATCAGTTTGCCGCCAGTTAATCCCATCGCTGTATTGCCTTTTCCTAATAATGCAATGACTTCAGTTTGTCGTAACAACATCAATACAGCGGTAATCAACAATGCCCAGCCAATCCATTTTTGAACAGCAGTCTCCGAAAGTTTTGTAACAAATTTTGACCCAAACCAAGAACCGACGATCGCTGCTAAAATCATGGAAACTAACGTTAGTGTATCAACTCGGATAACTGTGACGAAAATCACAGCTTCAGTCAATACGGGAATCGCATGTCCAACATTTAAAATTCCCGGTAGTTTTCGATCATCTTTGTTTTGCTTGGTGATGTTCAACATCATCGTAGTGAGTGCAAAACTTCCGATGCCGATCGTATCCGCAAAATCAGCAATAAACCCAATAATCCCACTAATCAACCAATTTCCAGGTCCTAAATCATCGCGATGAGTCAGCACATCGCGTACAAGCATAATCGCTTGAAAGATCATCAGACCAATTAAAATATAAAAAATAATCTGTGCCATAAGTCCTCCTGTAGATCTTTTTTTTATAATTATAGCAGTAATTATAATAGAAAGAACTAAAAAATTTAATTTTTTGTGATTGATTGAACTATCAAAGAGAAAATTCACTTGTTTAAGTTTAAAAACTAGGAAAGGCTTGTAAAAATTTTTGGCTGGCTAAAGAGAGGGAAGAATCATTGCGATAAATAATTCCAATTTTACGAAAGATCGGTTTGACTAATGGTCTGGTCTCAACTTGATAAGCAATCCGTTGTAAGATTAATTTGGGCAATACACTGATTCCTAGATTTTTTTCAACCATCGCTAAGATCGAGTAATCATCCCATGTTCGAAATTTAATCTGCGGTTGAACGTGAGCAGTCGCTAATAATTCTGTAATATCAGAAGTTCCTTCTCGCTCCAACAAAATAAATGGCTGGTCTTGTAAATCAGTAACGAAGATTTTTTCTTTGTCTAAAAAGGGATGTCCTTGTGGCAAAACAACCAGCTGTTCATCCTCGTGCAGAAATTTTTGTATGACCTCATGCCTAGCAGGTAGGCGTGAGAAGCCAAAATCAATACGGCCATCCAGTACCCATTGTTCAATTTCTTCATAGTCACCTAATAATAATTCAAAATCGATTTTAGGATACTTTTTTTGAAAGGTTTCGATGGCTCCAGGCAGCCAATGAGTAGCGACACTAGAAAAGGTCCCAATCCTAATCAGACCGGTATTCAACTGACTAAGTGCGGCCAATTGATTTTGTAATACTTGGTATTTTTCGGCTAGTTCTTTAGCATAGGGCAAGACATTCATCCCATCGGAAGTCAGCCGCAGCCCAGCACGATTACGTTCTAATAAAATGATTCCCCATTCATGTTCAAGATCATTGATCATCCGACTAATTCCTGATTGAGAATAATTCAAAATTTTTGCCGCTTTTGTAAAGCTGCCTAGTTCAACCGTTTTGACAAAAGCGATGTATTTTTGAATATTCATATCCATAGCAATCTCTCCTTCATCTGTTTTTATCATGTTAAACATGATAAAAATTCGTTTTTGTAATTATTTGTTTCATGATAAATTACTGCTAGTAACTAAGCAATAGACTTATTGGTTTATCTCAGATTATAGAAAAACTAGTAAGAAATAGCGGAAGAGAAACAGTTAAATAATAATGAAGAATAGAGATGAAGAAAATGGTCTTTGTAAGTGAAGTGTTTACGTCAGTTCCAATAACCTACAGTACCCCTTTGCAAGAAAAAGTTTATCAAGTCTTGCAAACATTAGAAATGACTTTTCAGCGAGTGGAGACAGATGAAGTCATTACGATGGCAGATTGTCAGCAGATTAATGAACGCTTGACGATGGATATGGTAAAGACATTATTTTTGTGTAATCGTCAAAAAATAAACTTTTACTTATTTGTAACTTGCGGAGACAAGCTCTTCCAAGCAAAAGCATTTAGTCAAGCATTAGAAATTCCCAGAGTTTCTTTTGCCGCCCCAGAACAGATGAGTGAGATACTAGGAACAAAAATTGGTGCTGCAACGATCTTTAGTCTGTTGTTAAAAGAAGCCAGCAATGTTCAACTTGTACTCGATCAAGCAATCTGTGATCAAGACAATTACGGTTGTAGCGACGGAACGACTACGGGCTATTTGAAATTAGCGACCGAAGATATTTTGCAAAAATTCTTGCCTTATGTAAATCAGCAACCCAAAATTATCACAATCTAAAAAGACGAGCCGCAACTCGTCTTTTTTGTACTATCCATGGGAACAAGAAACCATCAATAAATTTGATGGTTTTTCAGGGTTTATCATTAAATAAAGTAAAAAGACTCGCGATTAAAAGTCCGATTCGATATAGTAATCTTCTCCAGTGGTCTCATCACCGATGACTTTTTTCCATTGATCTGGTTCGATTTCTTTGAAAGAAACTGAAACGACATTTGGCTCACAACCCAATTCTTTTACTACAAAATCTTGTAATTTGTTCGCAAAATCTTGTTTTACTTCTTTTGATCGACCAGGGTATAATTTGACTGATAAATGTGGCATGATGACTTCCTCCTAACTATTTTTAGAATCAGTGTACAGATTAAGACCATTCTGTCCCGATTTTTTCTTCAAGAGCGCGTTCATAAATTTTTTGAGCAGTAACTAAATCTTGGGCACCGATTCCCACAGTTTTAAAAACAATGATTTCTTCCTCGTTTTCTCGCCCGCTGATTTTTTCTAATAATAGGTCACCGATATCTCCGGTAAAATCATCTTTAGTGATAGTTCCATCGTTTAATGGAATTAAAATGTCACCTGATTCAGAAAGTACAGCTTCTTCTGAATCAAAATAAATCTTGCTTGCTCGTTCTAAAATAACTGGGTCCATTTCTTGCATCTGAGGTTGATAAGATCCAACACAACTGATAGTTGCACCAGCTTTTACTTTTTTTCCATCAAAAACTGGTTTTGTAGCAGGCGTGACAGTGATGATCAAATCAGCATCAGAGATTGCTTCATCAGAAGTGCTTGCTGGTAAGATCTTGGTATGATAGTCTTTTAACTTTTCAGTCATTTGAGCGGCAAATGCTTTAGTACGTTCCAAATTTTGATCAAAGACATAGACGGATTCTAACTCACGTGCACAGATCATTGCTTCTAATTGAGTGGCAGCTTGTCCGCCTGTTCCGATTAAAGCTCCTTTTTTTGCCTCTCTCCGGCCTAGAAGATCAAAAGCGACTCCAGAAGCAGCTCCGGTTCGTAATTGTGTGACTGTTACACCATCTAATAAGGCATTGACGTAGCCAGTCTTGCCGTCTACTAATAATACTTGTGCGGGAGCAGAAGCCAGCCCTTTATCAATATTGTCAGGAAAAATATTGATAATCTTTAAAGCTGCTGCATCTAGGTCCGGTGCATAAGAAGGCATGAATAAAAATGTCCCATTCTGTTTTTCTGAAACGATTTGTGTGCGTAATGGTACTTCTGTTTTGTTTTCACTGAATAAACGAAAGGCCACTTTGTCTGCCTCGATTGCATCTTTCATAGTAAAAACTTGGTTGATATTATCACGAGATAAAAGTAGCATAGGATCCTCCTTAGTATTTAGTACTTCCATACCTAGAAGTATAAGCGATTACATGATCAGATTCAAAATAAATTCAGCGATTAGTCTTTTGTTCTATTTACGAATCTATTAAGCTAAGTAAGAGGTCAAGAAAGGAACATAGAAATGAGCGAAAGAACACTGCAATTAATGGGAACAGTCATCAAACTTTGGATCGATCGTCCAAAAATAGAAGTACTAGACAACGCTGAAAGACGTCTGGAGGAGTTTGAGCATCGATTCAGTGCCAATGCGGAGGACTCCGAGTTGATGTCAGTCAATCATCAAGCAGGGATTGCTCCAGTTATTGTAGATAAAGAACTTTTTGAGTTGATCAAGATCGGTAAAAAACAGAGCTTGATTCCTGACAGTTCGTTGAATATTGCTATTGGACCGCTGATTCAAGAATGGCGGGTCGGTTTTAGTGACGCAAAATATCCATCTTTTGAAAAAATCCAAGAGAAACTAACTGTGATCGATCCACGGAATATCCAATTAAATGAGGAAAAACACACAGTTTTTTTAACACGGCCAGGGATGTTGCTAGATCTGGGGGCATTAGCGAAAGGCTATTTTGCCGATAAAATCATCGCTGATTTCAAAACCGCCGGAGTTAAAGCAGCATTCATTGATCTTGGGGGCAATGTTTTGACTTATGGATCTGCACCGCAACGAAAAGATGGACGTTGGCGTATTGGGATTCAAAATCCCTTCTTGCCGCGAGGAAATTATGTTGCTGTGGTCAATGTAGATAGTGAATCAGTGGTGACTTCAGGAATCTATGAACGCAAATTTGAATGGCAAGGAAAAAGTTATCATCATATCTTTGATAGTCAGACCGGCTACCCCATTCAGACGGACTTAGCCAGTTTAACGATTGTTTCAAAAAAATCTTTGGACGGCGAGATTTGGACGACGCGTTTATTTGGTAAAAAACCTCAGGAAGTTTTAACAGAACTGAACCGAGTTGAAGGCATCGACGGCTTACTCATCACTACTGATCAACAATTGGCTTATAGTGACGGGTTAAAAGGCAGAATCGAGGTCTGATCAGTAAGACTTCAGGTCAACTATATTTGGTTAAAAAACTAAAAATTTTTTTGTGATTAAGCAGCCGTAAGATAGAAATCTGACGGCTCTTTTTTATCTGTTCTGTTTTTGTTTAATAAAACGCAGGGAATTTTGAACAATCAAGAGAAGTGTCAGTTGTTATTGAAAAAGTCTGATTCCTTCTATATACTTTACTTTGAGAAAACCTTTACAAGGTAGAATGGGGTGAAAGAAGTGTTCAAACGACTATGACTATGAAATAACAGTTTGCTTAGAGTCTCTAAGCGAGTTCGAGCGGTCTTCTTTCCCACAATGTACACAGTTGATGAAGAAAAGTAAATCCAATACTTTCTAAGGGCACATACAAAAGCTGCCTATTTTTTTGTGCGGCTTGGGCAGAAAAAGCGAGAACAAAAATCTAGCGAGTGTTCCAACCAAAATTAAACGAAAGAAGGATTTTAGAGAATGAAAAAAAGAATTAGTGGCTTATTAGTGATTGTTTTAGCATTATTTGCAGTAGTTTTGGCTGGTTGTCAAAAAAATGGCGGTAAAGAGGATCGGGCAGAAGCCGATATTGATTGGCAAATGATTGCACCTAAAAAAATGAAAACGGTTCTTGAACAAGACGATCCAGCTGATTATCAAATTATTGATATTCAACCAAAAGCAGATTATAAAAAAGGACATTTACCACATTCAATCAGCGTACCAGCCTATCCGGTAGATACGGAAGAATTGGAAAAATTAGTTGTCGATAATGCTGATCAGTTCAAAGAAGGTGAAAATCTAATCTATGTGGTCTGCCCTGGTGGTGGTAGTGGTGCTAAACGAACGATTTCATTATTGATCGATGAAGGGGTGGATAAATCACGACTATTCATCGTTGAAAATGGTGCAAAGAAATGGCCATACAAAGATGATAAAAAACTTTGGGTAACAGACTAATCCAGCTGAGGTGCGACAAGTCGTCGCACCTTTTTTATGCCAGAATCATCCAGATAAATCTTAGTAAGAGAATCGGGTGAGTAACATTCAACGCATCACTAGGATAAAATTATTACATAAGTCTACATGCAAACTGAGCCAGCTTTCGTCTTTACTATCAGGTATAATAAAACAAAACTAGTTTTAGGAGGTTATATGGAAAAGACAAGTCAACTTAAATTGAATGTGCAATATATTAGTATGCAAGTTCCTTACTGGATGGGGTATTCAGTATTGGGAACATTCACATCCGTTTTTTTATTGTCGCGAGATTTTACAAATGGACAAATTGGGCTAGTGTTGTCACTGGCAAATCTATTTGCGGCGCTCTTCCAACCGTTTTTAGCAGCATTTGCAGATCGAATGACTCGGTTTCATTTATCTCAGTTGGCAGCCGGGATGTCATTTTTATTGGTCCTATTTTCAGGTATTCTATTGGTCGTACCTAAAGTTTTTTTGATTGTCGCACTGATGTATATTTTGTTGTATGCTTGCTTAGTTTTACTACAGCCGATGACGATTGCAATCGGGACTTTTTTTATCAGTCGGGGATATGGATTGAATTTTGGTGTTGCACGTGGTCTTGGTTCCTTGGCTTTTGCAGGAGCCGCCGCTGTAACAGGTGTTTTGATTGAACGTTTTTCGTCAACGATTATTTTGTATTTATTGATTGGTATTTTTTTATTTTTCACAGGAATCGCGTTGACAATCGATACTCGCGGACAAGGAGGCCAGTATTCTGCAGTAGAATCAGCAGAGTCGCTTCATGTTGCTGAGCTGGAAGAACCGATTGGTTTATGGGCATTTTCTAAAAAATATAAACGTTTTATGTTTTTATTAGTGGGTGTTTCGTTGCTATTTGTTTTCCATACGATTATTAATAGTTATATGTTCCAGATTATGCAACCATTAGGCGGGACTGAAGCCAATGTAGGCGCTTCTTTGTCAATTGCAGCATTGTGTGAATTGCCCACCATGTTTTTCTTTTCTTGGTTATTGAAACGCTTTAAGATTCATTCATTGCTGAAGCTTGCCGCGTTCTTTTTTTCGGTCAAGGCAGTATTGATTCTGTTTGCTACAAATATTTTTCTGATTAATCTCGCACAGAGTTTGCAAATGGTCGGATTTGCGATGCACACGATGGCTTCGGTTTATTATACAAATCGAATTATTCCGCAAAAAGATTTAGTTAAAGGACAGACCTTGATGGCAACAGCGAATACCTTCGGAGGAATCGTCGGTTCATTTGTTGGTGGACAGATGTTGAGTTTTTTGTCGGTCTCGGCACTATTGTCGATTGGAACGGTAATCTCGATTGCTGGAACAGTGATTATTTGGCTATCAGTGGAAAAACAAAAATAGTTAGTTCATTTATGCTAAGGTGAAGTCTTTTTCTAAGAGTACCTTTTGGCTTTTTGACTAAGGATTAGGTAAAATACAAACAACACTGATTTTTGTAACATGTTATTAGTATTAAGTATGTGACGAAAAATCAAATATGCATGAATCTGATTAGGAGTGAGAAAAATGACAACAGAGAGTAATGAGAAAGATCGCCGATTGCGTGGTTCAATGGCACCAAAGACCGAAGAAGATGTTGCGTTAGCTGGAACAAATTCCAGTGAAACGAAGAATAAATCAGAAGCATTAGCAGGCAGTAATTCTGGCGAAGCCAAAGAAGTCGCTCGCTCTGGTTCGAATGCAGTAGAACATGAAGAAGAACATCCTTCTTTAAAAGAAGAAGCAAAAAAACTAATCAAAGAAATTGAAGAAAAAATCGATCCAGATAAATAAGGAATGAATGAGCAGATCCATGGATAATTATTTAGAGGTTTATGAACATTGGTATCCGCGAAGTTACGGCTTAGATGATTATCCAACAGAGTGTCATGTGACCTATTCGGGGACAGAACGTAGAATGATTTTTGAGAAACTAACGGATGCACAACAAGCATTTGTCAATCAACAAAGGAAATATGAAATCCGTTCGTTGTTTTTACAACAGCACTATTTACAAACTTCTGATTGGGAATTTGTGGCTTTGAATATTGATGATGAATACGAACGAGGTGTCCACAGTCAATTGAAATGCGCCTGTGGTCGACCATTAAAGTATCAATTTGTAATCAAAAGTAAAAGTCAACGTCAAGAAATTCGTTTAGGCATCCAACATTTTAAAGATCATCTAGGTATCTCGCAACAAGTGGCAGAAGAAATCAAAAAAGGTGTCGCTCATGTGGATTTAGCCTTAGATGAATTGCTGTGGCTGACGGAAAAAGAATTATCTTTTCCCGAAGATCTGTGGCACCGGTATGTATTTGCCTATTATCGTAATAACACGTTGCGCCGGCCGCTTGCTTTAAATCATACATTGGCCAAACGAGTCGTTCAATTTCGCCATGCTCAGATGCCACTGTTTATCGGCGATTATTTAAGCATTGTTTCCGAGATCAATCAAATCGATCGGGAAGTTTTTGAACGGCAGGAAAAAAATTTCTTGGCGGATAAAAATATTTTTGAAGCATATCTAGCAGATTTCCAACAAGATATTCAAGCGCCCATCTATTTGGAACGACAGTTCTGGAAGCATAAACTGACTGATTTTATTCAGTTGGAACATTATGGAGCTGAAACTGCTGAAGAAGCGAAAATCCGCTATTTTGATGAATTGTTGTCATTTTTGTTAAGCTTGAAAAATGGAACACAAGCGATTCGAAAAATCCGCAGTTTTAGACGGTACCATCAAACAAAATATGGAAACGAAGAATTAGCGATTTTTATTATTGAAAAATATCAACATTACCAATTTACACAAAATTTTTTCTTAGCAATCCCTAAAGTTTATCGAGTCGGAATAAAAAAGGCCATCCAGCGGAAACAGAAAAAAGAATCTGGATAAAAATTAAGACTAAAAAATACCCCAACGATATCTGATGTAAAACGACTGTTTATCACAGCCTTGCGCCGAGTCTCGCTCAGAACGCAATACAATAGTATCGTGGGGCTATTTTTATGATATGATTCAGCTTATTTGAGCTTATAACGCAAAACAGTTTTTTGTTTAGCTGGATCAATTTTTCGTGGATCAGAAAGATAGATCTCTCGATGGATGTAATTTACCATCGTATTTCTTCGTTCTAACTGTTTGTCAGCCATAAATTCGTGCATCTTAGCAAAAGTTTCAGACTCATTATCGTAAGGACCGAGGTGAATGGTTTGTAAGACACGTCCTTCTTCATATTCAATAAAATCTGCTGCTTTGATTGAGGGATTTTGTTTTTTCTGGAAAGCCGGTTCGACGATGGCTAAGAAATCTTCTTTTGTGAGACAATCAGGCTGACGGATCATTATTTGGTAGATCAACTCATTTTTATCGATCGGCCCATCACCAGGAGCTTTTTCTGAAGTCCAGACACCTTCTAAAGGATAGACTGTATATTCAAAGGGTTCTCCTAATTCTCCTTTTTTCAGTTTCATTCTTAATGCATAAGACAAGGTATAAAGAGCACTGACTTGCTCACCAAAAAGTTCATTATTTGGATTTCCCTGACCAGATAAACAAATAAACTTATAATTAGGGATTGTCTGAAGTGACATTTTCTTTGGTAAATAAATCTGTTTTTCTGCTTTTCGCCATTCGTATTTCATGTGTGTGCTCCTAACTTGATCGAAGTACTTGTATTATAAATCAATGACGAATCTATAGGTAGACTTATGGTTTGATATAGGTGTAGCCATTTGTTTGCAGTTTGATTAGATCCATGACTCCTGAGGAAACGACACGGACATTTTGCGGTAACTGCGTCTGCTCGATTTTATTTGCTCGCAATGCATTGTTGCAAGCATGAAAATGTACTTGTTCAGTGGCGATAAATGCTTGATTGTCGGCATCGAGATAGCCAGTGATTGCTTTTCCATTCACTAAGACGATAATGGTCACCTCATCAGGCTCTTGCAATAGATTTTTAACATTATTCGCCGTTTCCGCCCATTTCTCTAATTCATCAATATGGAAAACAACTTTCATAATTACCCCTCACTTTTTAATAATCATATTGATCGCTTGTTCTAATTTTTGGGCTTGTTCTACTGGATTTTCTTCAGGATGTTCAAAACAGTTTTTTAAATTCTCAGCGACAATCATCCCCATTACGCGATCGATACTAGAGCGAACCGCACTTAATTGGGTGATGATATCAATACATTCTTTTTCTTCGTCAATCATTTTTTGGATGCCGCGAATTTGCCCCTCTGTTCGTTTTAAACGATTGAGGATTTTTTTTTCTTCAATGGCCATCGATGGTCACTTCCTTTGTGGAATCTATTTAAAAAGAATATACCCAGCGAGGGTATGTTTAGTCAAGGGAATCGCTTTTCTTAATTCTTTAGGCGGAACAGAAGAATTGACAAAGGATGATTTTTCATGGTAAAAATACCCTGATAGGTATTTAAAAAAGTTAAAGGAGTGTCACTTATGATAAATCTATTTCAAAAAGTTCCATCCATCTCAACAGAAGAATTAGCCGAAAAACTTGCGGAACCAATTACTTTATTGGATGTTCGAACACCGGACGAATACCGTGATGGGCATATTGCTAAAGCGATAAGTTATCCATTTGAAAAAATCAAACGTTACCAAGGGAAAAAAGAAGAACTTTATATTATCTGTCAAGGAGGCGTACGCAGCAAAAAGGCAGCTAAAATTTTAAAAGGGAAAGGGTACGAAGTCGTGAATGTACGAGATGGAATGAATCAGTGGCACGGTCCAGTCAAAGGAGGAAAATAAAATGAAAATCGTTATTGTAGGCGGTGTCGCAGGAGGTATGTCAGCGGCAACACGATTGCGTCGTTTGATGGAGGACGCAGAGATTGTTGTATTGGAGAAAGGACCGTTCGTTTCATTTGCTAATTGCGGCTTGCCTTATTACGTTTCTGGTGAAATTGCCGAACGTGATGCGTTATTAGTTCAAACGCCAGCATCGTTAAACGCACGTTTTAATCTTGATGTGCGGCCGTTTCATGAAGTGACAAAGATTTCTCCTGAAAAGAAAACAGTCACTGTCAAAAATGAGCAAGGAATTTTTGAAGAAACCTACGATAAATTGATTTTATCTCCAGGAGCAAAACCGTTGATTCCCCAAATGACTGGCTTAACAAAGGCAAAAAATGTTTTTAGTTTGCGCAATGTTCCTGATTTAGATCAAATCATGCATGCATTAGAAAATAAACCAGTTAAGGCTACAGTGATCGGTGCAGGATTTATCGGACTTGAGATGGCTGAAAATTTGAAGACTCGAGGCTTGGAAGTAACAGTGATTGAAAAAGCACCGCATGTATTGCCACCACTAGATGAAGAGATGGCAGCCTTTGTCCAAAATGAACTAATTAAAAAAGACATTCGAGTAATCACAGGAGAGTCGGCTCAAAGTTTCCGCGAAGAGGGAAAGAAAATTAAACTGACAAACGGAGAAGAAGTCATCTCTGATTTAACAATCCTTTCAGTTGGTGTTCGTCCAGAAAATACACTTGCTGAACAAGCTGGATTAGCAACAGGACTGGGTGGAGGAATTCTGGTAGATGAAAAATATCAAACCAGTCAATCGGATATTTTTGCAGTTGGCGATGCGATTGTTGTCAAACAATCAATCAGTGGAGAAGATGCCTTGATCTCGTTGGCTTCACCTGCTAATCGTCAAGGCCGACAAGTCGCAGATGTCATCGCTGGATTACCACGGACAAATCGCGGCAGTATCGGTACAGCAATCGTCCGTGTGTTTGATTTAGCTGCGGCAGCAACCGGTCTAAGTGAACGAACAGTCAAACAATTAGGATTGGATTATCAAGTAGTCCATGTTTCTGGAAAAGATCATGCAAGTTATTATCCTGGCGCAAGTGAATTAACATTGAAACTAATATTTGATCCGAAAAAAGGAACGATTTTTGGTGCGCAAGGTGTAGGGGCAAACGGTGTGGATAAACGGATTGATATTTTGGCAACAGCAATCAAAGGTGGTTTAACAATCTTTGATTTGCCTGAATTAGAATTTACTTATGCCCCTCCTTTTGGTTCAGCGAAAGATCCGGTTAATATGTTAGGCTATGCTGCAATTAATCTGGCAGAAGGGATTAGCGAATCAATCCAATGGTATCAATTAAAAGAAGAGCAACAAAAAAGGCAATTATTGGATGTTCGGAATCCGAAAGAATTAGCCAATGGTCGTTTTCCTGATGCAATCAATATTCCCCTTAATCAATTACGTGAAAGAATCTCTGAATTGGATTCGACACAAGATTATCTTGTCAGCTGTCATAGCGGTTTGAGAAGTTATATAGCTGAACGTCTGTTAAAACAACACGGGTTTAACGTGAAAAATCTAGATGGCGCGTTTGCTTTATACAAAACAGTCAGACCGGAGGAATTGATCTATGAATAGCACGATCACTATGGCCGATTTCTATCAGTTAACGAAACAAAAAACACTAGAAATCATTGATGTTCGTGAAGACTATGAATACCAAATGGGGCATATCCCTCATGCAAAAAATTTTCCGTTAAGTAATTTAGGCGAAACGATGAGCGAACTTGACTCAGAAAAAGAGCTTTATCTAGTCTGTCAGTCTGGTGCTCGTTCAGAAAATGCGTCTGCTTTTTTAAGCAGTCAAGGCTACAATGTTATCAATGTTTCAGGCGGAACGATGGCATGGCCAGAAGCACTGCGTCGATAAATCGAGAAAACGTCCATTTTATTAAATAAATGGGCGTTTTTGCTCGTCTTTATGAATAAATCAAAAGTACATGGTACTATAAAAATATCAAAAAAGGAGTGATGACATGATTGGAGTAAATGAATTAGCGAATATGATAGATCATACGCTACTGAAGGCTGACGCAACAAAAGTTGAGTTCGAACGACTTTGTAAAGAAGCTGATGAGTATGGCTTCAAGATGGTAGCAATCAATTCCTATCCAGTAGCCATGTGTCGAAAATTTTTGAAAGAGAGTAAGGTTCATGTAGGAGCAGCGATTGGATTTCCATTGGGGCAGACGACCATTAAAACAAAAATATCTGAAATAGAAGAGGCAATTCAAAATGGTGCGGACGAAATCGATTATGTCATCAATATCGGAAAATTAAAAGAAGGAGATATTGAATACCTTCGTGAAGAAATGGAAGCAATCGTAACGCTTTCCCGTGAAAACGACATTATCAGTAAAGTCATCTTAGAAAATTGCTATTTAACAGATGAAGAAAAAATTGCTGTTTGTAAGATCGCAAAGGAAGTAAAACCAGATTTTGTCAAAACATCCACAGGATTTGGAACAGGTGGTGCGACAGTTGAAGATATTGCATTAATGAAAAAAATCGTCGGAGATGCAGTAAAAGTAAAAGCTGCTGGCGGTATTCGTGATGTGGAGACAGCATTACAGATGATTAAAGCCGGGGCAGAACGTTTAGGAACTAGCTCGGGTATTAAAATAATAGAAGAGTATAAAAATTTTAAAGAAAGCTCATCTGATGTTGCTTCAATTTGAATTTTTTAATGTTGAATGTCATCGTAGTGACTCAGACAAGATGTTGTTTGCACGAATGAGGCGGCATCTAGGGAAACGGAAAGGGTTTCAATATTATTTTGATTAATGTTCGTGTTTTCGTGAATTTGTAGTTTGTTGTTTACTTATTATCATGTTTATTATATGATTATCCTCGTTGTTTGGAAAAAATGCTATTATTTCACGAACATTTTAGATTATAGGAGGAGTATCATGAGAGGGAAAATAAATTCCTATTTTGAACTGGATAAATTAAACACGACTGTAAGAAGGGAAATTTTGGCAGGTTTTACAACCTTTATTTCGATGGCCTATATCCTTTTTGTAAATCCTAGCGTATTAGGCGCTTCAGGAATGGACGAAGGTGCCGTTTTTACTGCCACGGCTTTGGCTAGTGCCTTAGGTTGTATTTTGATGGGCGTACTGGCACGTTATCCAATTGCTACAGCACCGGCTTTAGGAATCAATGCCTTTTTTGCTTATTCTGTTTGTATAGGAATGGGGATTCGCTGGGAAACAGCTTTAGCAGGTGTATTTGTTGCTTCATTGATTTTTATTGTGATTACTATTTTTAAATTACGAGAAATGATCATCGATGCTATTCCTGCTGATTTAAAATATGCGATCTCTGGTGGTATTGGATTGTTCATCGCCTTTTTAGGTTTGAGCGAAGGTGGAATCATCGTAGCCAATAAATCAACTTTGGTTGGTTTAGGTTCTATGAGTGTTGGGACGACTTGGTTAACGGTTTTCGGTTTGATTGTGACGGCGATTTTATTAGTACGCCGAGTTCCTGGCGGGATCTTTATCGGTATGGTTGTGACGACCTTATTAGGTTTAGTGACAGGGTTAATCCAAGCACCGACACAAATTATTTCTGCAGCACCTAGTTTGAAACCAACCTTTTTAGTTGCTTTAAAACATGTGAAAGATATCAATACATTGCAATTATGGGTCGTTGTATTAACGTTTTTATTAGTGACCTTTTTTGATACGGCTGGAACGTTAGTGGGATTAGCCAATCAAGCAGGTTTCATGAAAGACAACAAAATGCCGCGAGTTGGAAAAGCGTTAGCGTCTGATTCTACAGCGATGTTGGCAGGTTCATTGTTTGGGACTTCGCCTGTAGGTGCCTATGTGGAATCTTCTGCTGGGATCGCCGTTGGTGGACGTTCTGGTTTAACAGCAATCACAACAGGTATGTTCTTTATCTTTGGATTATTTTTCTCTCCATTGTTATCCGTAGTTACCTCACAAGTCACTGCACCAGCGTTGATCGTAGTAGGTGTATTGATGGCACAATCATTGCGTCAAATTAAGTGGGAGCAATTAGAAATTGCTATTCCTTCATTTTTGATTTTGATTGGTATGCCATTGACTTATAGTATTTCTGATGGAATTGCCTTAGGTTTCATTTTTTATCCAATCACAATGATCGCTGCTAAACGAGGGAAAGAAGTTTCGCCGATTATGTACGGATTATTCTTTGTCTTTATCGGTTTTATGTGGATTTTAAATGTGAAATAAACAAAAATTTAGTCGCTCCTCTTCAGTAGAAGAGGGGCGCTTTTTTTATATAACATTAAAATGATATTTAAAATAATTGTTGTTTCATTAGAAACACCTAATAATATGTAAAGATGTTTTTTGGAGAGTGTAAAATATTTTGTGTAAATGAATAAAATCCATACAAAAAAGGAAGTCCCTTCTGTAGAATTAAGTTTACG
>NZ_JARPZC010000015.1:0-77976 GCF_031927985.1 Enterococcus dongliensis | reverse complement strand
ATCCAATAAATATATTATCTCAAAATGAATGAGTTAATACCAAATTAAAATAACGATGGTTCATAGGGTTATCCAATCAAAACCGGAAGGTTAAAACCCTAACTCTAATATACAAGGATGGATCAAGATGAAACGTTTTGCACTAAAAGATTACGGACCAGCAAAAGAGGTATTAATTGAGATTGACTCAGAACCTCGTCTGGTTGATGAGACTCATGTCCGCGTAGAATTGGTGGCTTTTGCTATTAATCCATATGACGTTGCCCTGCGCCAAGGCGCAATGCGAGATGTTCGTACGCTGAAATTTCCTTATGTGTTAGGAAATGACGGTGCAGGAATCGTGACAGAAGTCGGCAAGAAAGTTACTCATGTAAAAAGCGGTGATGAAGTAATCGTTCATGCAATTGGCGGTACTTATGGAGAAGAAATCGTTGTTCCGGGAAAGAAAATTGTAAAAAAACCAGCGATGATGTCATGGGAAGTTGCGGCTGGTATGGTGACACCGTGGTTAGCGGCATATCATTTAGTAACGCACTTGTTAGGAGAAAGCATCGGCGAGACGGTTATGGTACAAGGCGCATCCGGTGCGGTCGGTTCATTATTGGTTCAATTTTTAAAGGAACAGGGAAAAACAGTTCTTGCTTCTGCTGCAAAACGTAATGAATCGTGGGTCTCTCAACTAGGCGTCGATCAATTTGTTGCCTATGATGAAGCAGATGCAGGAAAAATTTTTGCTGATCAAGCAGATACGGTTATCGATGCGACAAAAGGTGGACGTGCGGGTGAGGCAGGGATGCAGATCATGAAAACCGGAGGGAATTTTGTTGCATTGAATGAATTGCCAAAGGAACAAAAGAAAACTGGGAATTATTTTTCTTTTGGGCCAGCGAAAGAATATTCAGATTTTGAAGCATTGACAGCGTTGATGAAATTGGCTGACAAATTACAATTGAAAATCGCAGAAGTCTTACCCTTTACTTTAGTCAGTGTTATCGAAGCACATGAAAAATTGGAAGGACATCCAGCGGCAGGAAAAATTATTATTAAGAAGGAGAAATAAGATGGATCAACAAAAATGGTCAGTAGTAAAAGCAAATTTTATCGGTACCGAAGATTTAACTGATGGATATTATCGTTTGCGTGAAACGGAAGAGGGCTATCAACTTGCATATTTGATCGCAGGTCCTTGTGGCGATAAGATCCCACATCCAGAAGTAACTTTGCAAAAAGTCGCGGATCAAATCGAACCTATCCGTTTGCGTGACTTAGAAGAAACACCAATTTTAAATCTGACACAAGCAACAGATGCAGAAAAAATCGAAGAATTAACTGATCAACTTTTAGAACGTTTCCTAATGAGAAAAAACCTTAGTCTTTAAGCATTTCTTTAGGATTCAATTAATGAAAAGGGATACAATTATGACAAATCGTCCGGAATGTCAAAAAATAGGATTCCCACCACTCACTAGAATTGAAATTAGCCGAAATTCCATGCTACAGTGATTCAGCGAGAAAAAATAGTAGGTGAAATCAATGAACGTTTTTCAATCTCTCAAACATACATGGAATCTTTTTAAATTAGATTGGCGCCGTATTCTCAAAAATCCAATCGCGATTTTTTTGATGGCAGCGTTAGTCATCATTCCCTCCCTTTATGCTTGGTTCAATATCAAGGCATTATGGGACCCGTATTCTAATACCGGCGAATTACCGATCGCAGTTTATAGTGCGGATGCTGGCGCAAGTTTTCAAGACAAAGATGTCGAAATCGGAAATGAAGTCGTCAAAAATCTGCATAAGAATAAGCAACTCGGCTGGCAGTTTGTCGATTCTAAAAAACAAGTAGTTGAAGGAGTAAAATCCGGAAAATATTACGCAGGAATTTATTTGCCAAAAGATTTTTCTAAAGATTTGTTGAGCTTTACTTCTGGCGAGATTCAAAAACCGAAGATCGAATATTATTTGAATCAAAAAATCAACGCGATTGCGCCCAAAATCACTGATAAAGGTGCTGGGTCAATCCAACAAGAAATCAGCCAAGAATTTATAAAAACAGCTAGTTCGACCTTATTAAAGGTCTTTAATGAGATTGGCTATGATATTGATGCCAATATGTTGAGCATCAATAAAGTCAAGAATTTGATTTTGACGACTAACGATAATATCGATGAGATCGACAAATATACGCAAGAAGTCGTTGAAGTACAAGGAAAAATGCCTGAGCTGAAAGAAAAGCTGGAAAAGGCGAATGAATTGCAGACTTACTTGCCGCAAATCGATGAGATGGGGCAAAAATTAATCACGTTGAATCAAAAAATGCCGGAGATCAAAAAACAAGCCAGTGTTATTTTGACTTTACAACAAAAAATTCCTGAGATCCAACAAGCAGGAAATCAAATCGCTCAAGTCGACAACGATTTTTCAGAAATCGAAAAGACGATGAATGAAGGAATCAGCGAAGCTCAACAAGGATTGACGATTATTCACCAAGTACAAACAATCTTACCTGATATTCAAAAACTAGGAAATCAAGCCGATGATTTTGCCACAGTAACTAAAGACGGCGCCGAAAAATTAAAAACGGCAGTGCCAAGTATCTCAAGCAGTGTGCAAGTAACCTTAGAATCAATCGGGCAAGTGGCGAAGACGACAGATTCGCTAGCCGCTTTAATAAAAACGGCGTTGCAAGACAATGAGCTAACTACAGAAGAGAGAAATAATCTGAGTACGTTAATTCAAACATTTATGAACGGAAATGACGATCAACGAAAAGCTCTTGAATCACTTTCTAATGGTCTGATCCAAGACATGATTAACTTGGCCCAAAAAAATGAGGACGCAAATTCTGTTCAGAGATTAGAAAATATACAAACAATATTAAATAGTGCAAGTCAAGCTCTGTTAAATTTAAATGAACGATTAAGTAATTTGGATCAAGTTGTAAAAACTGGTGATACTAATGATGTACAGAAATTTCTAACGGATGTTCAATCTGCTGCTGAAAATGTTGCTAATCTAGTTGGCGGCATCGATGCTGGACAAATTGGTCAAACAGTCAGCACAGTGCTGGATAAATTAATCAGTGTCATTACTACCGCACAAGGAGTATTGAACCAAGCGCAACAAATCGATTTTGCGTCACTTTTGAATTCGACTGAAGGAACGGTCAGTCATGCGATTGCCTTCTTAGAAAAATATCAAAAGCAGATGCCGGCGATTGGTCAAGAGGTTCATGACGCCAATGTGCTATTGAATGGTCACATGAATGACATCGTAAATGGTATCAATACAGGGGTGGATCTTTACAACAATGAATTGCCCGTAGTTGAACAAAAACTATCTCTAGCAGCGAATTTTATGGAAAATGATTGGCCTGGTGTGAAAAAAGATCTGACAGGCGGTTTGAAGATTGCTAATGAGAAAATGCCGGAAGTTGAAAAAGCATTGAATCTTGCCACTGATTTGATTGAGAATGATTGGCCATCGCTTCGCAGCGGTATCCAAAAAGCGGCGAATGCAATCAAACAAGGAGAGAAAAATGTTGATCTTGGTCAAGTCTTGAAATTGTTGAAATTGGATGCGCAAAAAGAAAGTGATTTCTTCACGACACCAGTAGCGCTGCAAACCAATACAATATATCCGATTGCAAACAATGGTTCAGCAAGTACGCCATTTTATACAGCCTTGTGTTTGTGGGTCGGTGCGGTACTTTTTTCAAGTGTCACAACAACAGAATTTGTCCTTGATAAAAAAGATCGCGGAAAATATACGAAACGCGAACGATTTGGGGCACGGATGCTGACTTATTTAGTCGTCAGTGTGGGTCAGGCTTTGATTGTCACACTAGGAAATATCTTCTTACTAGATGTGTACGTGAAAAATCCGGTCTATAGTATTTTGTTTGCTGTTTTAGTAGCATTAGCCTTTATGATGATTGTGTATACGTTGGTTGCACTTTTTGGGACGGTCGGAAAAGGGATCGCCATTATCATTTTGGTGCTGTCCATTTCTGGAGGCGGCGGGAATTATCCGATTCAAGTATCGGGCAAATTCTTCCAAGCGGTCAATCCATGGCTGCCATTTACTCATGCGGTCAATCTATTGCGCGAGAGTGCCGGAGGGATCTACTGGCCAAATGCGACTCAAGATATCATTGTGATGATTGTTCTTTTCATCGTCTTTGGTGTTTTAGGGACTTGGGCATATCCAGTTCTTCAACCGCATTTAAAACGTCTGACAAAAGTTGCACATGAAAGCAAAATATTCCATTAAAAAAAGACAGACAAAACAACAGTGTATCGCTGTTGTCTTGCCTGTTTTTGTATTTTATTTTGCTTATGAAAACTTAGTGAAAAAATCATTGACATTTAGTCATAGTACGAGTAATATTCGCTTGTTGTATTTTATTAAAGGAGTGAGTCTAGTGGATTATCTTAAACGGTTGTTGGTTGGCCGGCCATTGAAATCATCTGAAAATGATGATCAAAATTTGTCGCGATTTGCGGCTTTAGCGATGCTTTCTTCCGATGCGCTATCTTCTGTAGCTTATGGGACAGAACAAATCGTAGTCGTTTTGGTTACCTTATCTGCCGCGGCGATCTGGTATTCATTGCCAATCGCGCTAGTCGTTTTAATTTTATTAACGTCATTGATTTTGTCTTATCGTCAAATCATCCATGCTTATCCTCATGGCGGCGGCGCTTATGTCGTCAGCAGTGAGAATTTAGGAAAGAATGCCGGCCTGATTGCAGGAGGCTCACTTCTGGTTGATTATATGCTGACGGTAGCCGTTTCCGTTTCCGCCGGTGCTGAAGCTATTGCTTCTGCGATTCCCGCTTTTTATCATCATCGTGTATTGGTTTCAGTTATTATTGTTTTATTGTTGATGTTGATGAACTTACGTGGATTGCGCGAGAGTGCTGGACTTTTGATGATTCCAGTCTATAGTTTTATTGCGGTCATTACTATCTTGATTGTTGTAGGTCTTATTAAAATCATGACGGGTGTGGCACCTGTCCATGCGACAGCTCACGTTGGGGCGGTCGTACCAGGAATTTCTATCGCGCTTTTATTACGTGCCTTTTCATCAGGTTCTTCATCGCTGACTGGAGTTGAAGCCATCAGTAATGCCGTACCATTTTTCAAAAAACCGCGAGCAAAAAATGCCGCAGGTACATTGGCGATGATGGGCTTGATATTAGGATTCTTCTTTACCGGAATTACCTTTTTAAACTATTGGTTTGGAATTGTTCCAACTGCTGAAGTGACCGTTTTATCACAAGTTGGTGAAGCCGTGTTCGGTAAAGGGATTATGTATTATGTTTTACAATTCGTTACTGCATTGATTTTAGCCGTGGCGGCTAATACAGGCTTCTCAGCCTTTCCTGTCTTGGCGTATAACTTGGCGAAGGATAAATTCTTGCCGCATCGTTATCAAGACCGTGGGGATCGTTTAGGCTACTCTAACGGAATCATCACTTTAGCTTTAGGTTCGATTGTTTTGTTGCTGATCTTCCAAGGTTCAACGGAACGTTTGATTCCACTGTACTCAGTCGGTGTATTTATTCCATTTACTTTATCTCAAACTGGAATGGTTCTAAAATGGCGGAAAGAAGGTCCGCATTGGGTCAGAAAATCGATTGCCAATATCGTTGGTGCATTGATTTCTTTGGCAATTGTTTTAATCTTGTTCATTTTCCGTTTACCAGATATTTGGCCATTCTTTATTATCATGCCGATTTTGATTTTTGGCTTCTATAAAATCCATGAACATTACAAAAATGTCGCTGAACAACTGCGTTTAGTAGATGATGTAGAATTGCATGAATATGATGGGAATACTGTGATCGTATTAGTGGGAAATGTGACCCAAGTAAATATCGGAGCGATTAATTATGCGCGTTCTATTGGCGATTACGTTATCGCCATGCATGTTTCTTTAGAAGAAAATGAAGAAAAAGAACGGGAGATCCGTCATGAATTTCGTGAGAAGTTCCCAGATGTTCGTCTGTCGGTCGTTCGATCGCCTTATCGTTCCGTTGTCAATCCAGTTAGTCGGTATGTCGATCGAGTAAGTAAGAATGCTAGACAACATAACTATACTACGACTGTTTTGATTCCAGAATTCGTGCCAAATCGGACGTGGAAACGTTCATTGCATAATCAAACAGCGATGCGTCTGCGGTTACGCTTATCTTATCGTGATGACATCATCGTCAGCACATACAATTATCATTTGAAAAAATAAATAAACGATTCAACGAAGGGCTGTGATAACTATCATGGCCCTTTAACTACGGATTCAACTGTTTTTTTGCTCAATCTGGATTGATGTCTCATTGTAAAAAGATCGTGTCTTATTGTAACTTTGGTGTTTTGACACTCTTTTTTAAGAAAAAGACAAAATATCGACAGTTGAAACGTATTCATTTTTTTGTTTGATAAAAAATGGTTGATTTTAATTTCCATTGGCGGTAATATCAAACAGCGTTAATTACTAACACTGTTAGGTATTAAATTAGCCATATGTTTTTGGAAGGAGAAAATGAATGACTTTTGCAGAAGAAGCTGAACAAAAGCTGACACAGATGATGGTCAAAAATCGTCATGGTGCATTCAGTAAAATCGAAAAAAGCAGTAAAGGCGCAAACATCGTCATTAATGTGCTTGATCGATTAGGTGAACCCACCAATCCGAAACATTTAGCCGAGACGCTGAATTTATCTACAGCACGCATTGCCGCTGTACTTGGAAATTTGGAAAAGCGTGGGCTGATCATTCGAACGATGGATGCAGATGATCGGCGCCGAATCAATGTTAGCTTAACAGAAAGTGGGAAAAAAGTAGCAAAAGCTGAAAAGCAGGAGAGACGTAACAAAGTTGTTCGTGTATTTGAAATGATGGGTGTGGAAGATACTAAAAAATACCTTGAATTGACTGCTAAGTTTATTCGCTACTCTAAAAAAATATCCATGGAAGGGGAATGTGATCAATAGTGAAGATTTTTAAATATCTTGGTAAATACTGGTATGCAATTATTGCCGTATTATTACTATTAATTGTGCAGGCATCTAGTGATCTGAGCTTGCCAAGCTTAACGTCAGATATCGTCGACGTCGGTATTCAACAAGGAGGACTAGAACGATCAACTCCTGATAAAGTTAGAAAGTCAACGCTTCAAGGAATCAAGTTATTTATGACTGATGAAGAAAAACAAATCATCGATGATAATTATAAAGAAGCAACTCAAACCGTTGATGGAAAGAAAGTTGACATTTATAAATTGGATCTTCAAAAAGGTATGACCAAAGATAAGTTGGCTAAAATCTTTAATCTACCAATGTTGATGATTGCTTCTACTCAATCAGAAAAATCAAGCAATACAAATAAAGAAATCAATGACGTTGTCACAAGTTACACAGCAATCTCAAAAGATGCCGAAAAAGCGCAAGCCTTAGGTCAAGAAGCTAAAGAACTAGGCCAACAAGCGCAAGCTGCTGGTAAAGAAGCAGCAACAGCAACAGATGCGGCAACGGCAGCCGCAAAAGGTGCTGAAGCACAAAAATTAGCAGCTGAGGCACAAACGAAAGGTACCCAAGCACAAGAACTTGGTAATGCGGCGAAAGAAAAAAATGCTGCGATGCCAGAAAAAGTTGAAGCTGCACGTAAAGCAACAAAAGAAGGATTAGGTAGTGTTGGAGAAGATACACTAAAATCTGTCGGTATTCAATTAACGTTATCAGAATACAAAGAACTAGATATGAATACTAAAAAAATCCAAACAGATTATATCATCAAAACAGGCGCTAAAATGATTGGATTGACCTTAGTCTCTGCAGTAGCTGCAATCATCGTCGGTCTGATCGGCTCATTAGTTGCCGCAACAGTCGGAAAAAATCTGCGGGTTGGTCAGTATGAACAAACATTGGTCTTTTCAAATAATGAAATGGAAAAATTCTCACCTGCTTCATTGATTACGCGTAATACAAATGATATTCAACAAATTCAAATGGGTCTTGTGATGATTATGCGAATCGTTTTATACGCACCAATCTTAGGGATTGGCGGTATTTACAGAGTTTATCAAACAGGTACTGGAATGGGCTGGATTGTCGGTGTAGCAGTAGCTGGAGTCTTGATCTTAGTCTTAACATTGTTGCTCACAACGATGCCGAAATTCAAAGCGTTACAAAATTTGGTTGACCGAGTGAACTTAGTTTCCCGTGAGATCATTACAGGTTTGCCAGTAATTCGCGCGTTCTCTCGTGAGAAATTTGAAGAGAAACGTTTTGATACAGCTAATACGAATTTGATGAAGACACAAATGTTCGTTAATCGTGCGATGTCATTATTGATGCCGGTTATGATGCTTTTAATGAATGGTATCTCTGTTTTGATTGTTTGGGTTGGTGGCCAAAACATGAGTAACGGTCAAATGCAAGTTGGGGATATGATGGCATTTATTACTTACACGATGCAAATCGTAATGGCCTTCATGATGTTATCGATGGTTTCAATCATTTTACCGCGGTCAAATGTAGCGGCTGCTCGGGTAGATGAAGTGTTGAATACCGAACCAACAATCAAAGATCCTGAAAAACCAAAAGATGATCATGACTTCAAAGGTGAAGTGAAATTTGAAGGTGTTCAATTCCGTTATGGCGATGCCGATGCGGATGTCTTGCATCATATCAACTTTACGGCTAAACCGGGTGAAACGACTGCTTTGATCGGATCTACCGGTTCTGGGAAATCGACAATCGTCAATTTGATTCCGCGTTTATTTGATGTGACTGGCGGACGGATTACGATTGATGGTATCGATATTCGGCAAATGAGTCTGCATAAGTTGCACGAACTCATGGGCTTTGTACCACAAAAAGGTGTGTTGTTCTCTGGTGATATTGCATCAAATATCAAATTTGGTGATGCCAATATCTCAGACGAACAAATGAAAAAAGCTGCTGAGATTGCCCAAGCCACTGAATTCATCAATGCCAATGAAAAAGGTTTTGAACGTTCAATCTCTCAAGGCGGGACTAACGTTTCTGGCGGACAAAAACAACGGTTGTCGATTGCACGGGCGTTAGCGAAAAATCCTAAGATTTTGATTTTTGATGATTCATTCTCTGCACTTGATAACAAGACGGATGTTACACTGCGTCGCGCATTGTCAGAAAATGTCAAAGATGTGACTCAGATCATCGTTGCACAAAAAATCTCAACGATTTTGCATGCTGACAATATCATTGTCTTAGACGAAGGTCGTGTCGTTGCTCAAGGTCGTCATGAAGAATTGATGGAATCATCAGCAGTCTATCAAGAAATTGCCCAGTCACAATTAAGCAATGCTGAACTAGGCATAGAAGAAGCGGATTAAGGAGGAGCGAAAAAAATGGCAGATAAACAACAAAATCGCCCTCGTGGTGGCGGACATGGACATATGGGCGCAGCACCAGTAGAAAAAGCTAAAGACTTTAAAGGGACGATCAAAAAATTGATCTCTTATCTTGGCGCATATAAAATTGCGGTTTTTCTTGTAATGATTTTTGCGATTGCCTCAACGATATTTAATATCTGGGGACCTAAAATCTTATCAAAAGCAATCACTGAATTATTTACAGGTTTAACGAAGAAATATGAAGGAACTGGCGACATCAATTTTGAGAAGATCGGTGGCGTTCTCCTCTTCATGTTAGGTCTATATGTCTTGTCTTCTCTGTTCGGAGTCATTCAAGGCTGGATCATGTCAACAATCTCGCAAAAAATCACTTATCGTATGCGAAAAGAGATCTCTGAAAAAATCAACCGTATGCCAATGAATTATTTTGAAAGTCGCACAACGGGTGAGGTTTTGTCACGGATCACTAATGACGTGGATACTTTGGGACAATCTTTGAACCAAAGTTTGACACAGCTAATTACTTCAACATTTACAATTGTCGGAGTAATCGTGATGATGCTTTCCATCTCGGTAAAAATGACGGGGATCGCAATTTTGATCGTACCCATCTCATTGATTCTGATCATGGTCGTTGTAAAAAATTCACAGAAATATTTCCAGACTCAACAAGAATACCTAGGTGTCATCAACGGGAAAGTCGAAGAGACGATCGGCGGCTATACCATTGTCCGTTTATTTAATGAAGAAGAAAATTCATTGGCAGAATTCAAAGAACAAAATGATGTCTTGTTCAAATCAGCTTGGAAATCACAATTTCTTTCTGGATTGATGCAGCCAATCATGAATTTCATTGGAAACTTAGGGTATGTTGGCGTAGCGATTGCCGGTGGGATCATGGCATATAATGGGGTAATCACAGTTGGTGACATCCAAGCCTTTATCCAATATGTTCGTAATTTGACACAACCTATTGCACAACTTGCTCAAGTATCGAATATGCTGCAATCAATGGCCGCAGCGGCTGAACGGGTCTTTGAATTCTTGAATGAAGAGGAAGAAGATCAACTGGCAGAAAATCCAGTACAGATTGATAAAGCAGCTGGAATGGTTGATTTTGATCATGTTCAGTTTGGTTATACATCAGACAAGATTATCATCCAAGACTTTACGTCTCACGTCGATCCAGGACAGACAGTCGCTATCGTTGGACCGACAGGAGCCGGAAAAACAACGATGGTCAAATTATTGATGCGATTTTATGACGTCAATTCAGGAGCTATTAAGATTGATGGACACAACATTCAAGATTTTAATCGGGCTGATTTGCGTAAAAATATCGGAATGGTTCTACAAGATACTTGGTTGTTCAAAGGAACGATTATGGACAATCTTCGTTATGGCCGTTTAGATGCCACGGATGAAGAAGTCTATGCAGCCGCAAAAGCTGCTCGTGTCGATCATTTCATCAAGACATTGCCAGGCGGTTATGAAATGGAATTAAACGAAGAATCTTCCAATATCTCACAAGGTCAAAAACAATTGCTGACAATTGCACGAGCAATCTTGGCAGACAAACCAATCTTGATCTTAGATGAAGCAACGTCATCGGTAGATACCCGGACAGAAGAACTAATCCAAGAAGCGATGAATAATTTGATGGAAGGACGGACGTCATTTGTCATTGCCCATCGTCTATCGACCATCAAGGATGCAGACAAAATCTTGTATATGCAAGACGGGGACATCAAAGAACAAGGGACCCATGAAGAGCTATTAGCACAACAAGGACTCTATGCATCATTATATAATTCTCAATTTGAAGAATTAGCAGAATAAAAAAAAGACCAAGCGTAAAATGCTTGGTCTTTTTTCGTCATTAAATCATGTTTTACTGATAATCTTTATCCGTAATTCTCTGCGTCTTTTTCTCATAAGTGACACTGATCGAATGATCCACATACTCACCATCTTCGGTATTTTCCCAAGTAGCTAAAACCCTTGGCGGCATACCGTGTTCTTCTTTTTCCCAACTAATGAGAGTATCTGGTTTTCCTACTAATTTTTCTAATTCTTTGTAGTTTGATCCACCAGTAAACGAGTATTTTTCATTATCAGCATCATACACTTCGGTTGCTACTTTGACTGAATCATAAATGTCTTGTGTCCATTTCCCAGGCAGCTTAGTTGCAGTTGTAGAATCTGGGGAATCTATCTCGATTGGTTCATAGGAAACAGCTGGTTCATTATTGTCAGCTTTAGAGATAAAATAATTTAATGGTCCAAGTGAAATAAATCCAAGTGCAAGAATCACTCCGATAGCGAGGCGACTTTTCTGCTTTAAAAAAGTTGATTGATGATGGATTGGTTCTGGAGGCTGCTGTTTTTTTTGTTCTATATAAAGCGTCCCGCAATAATCACATTGCCAGCCATTTTCTACTTGATGGAATTGAGTGATGCCGCAATTCATACATTCTTTATTTATCATGGAAGCGTCCATCCAATCCATAATTTTTTGGGAAATCATCCGGGTATTTACCTAATCCTTCACGAGGATATTTTTCAGGTAATCGAGTAAAGGAGAGATAACGTATTATTGGAGTCACATAGCCTACATGTCCGTCTGTAAAATAAACATTGGGTTTTCCTTGTTTCTCGTAGACAAATTCTTTTGTATAGGCCGCAAAAGAGCTGTCTTTAAGAATTAAACTAAAAGCCCTAACTTCTCGCCAGGTCAACTGACCTTGCTGCCACTGAGCATTAATCATTTTGGCTTCATAGCTGATGGGATTGTTCTTTTCATCAAATTCCAGCGTAAGATTTTTTTCGATTTGATCGGAATCAGTAATGACCGCATCTGGCTGTCCCCAGATTCCTAAAATATCAGATGTAGAATACTGATTGAACTCTGGACCATAGGCAGCTAGATAACCTGCTTCACGATAATAGGTAGTCACAGCAAATTCAGAATCTGGATTTTCAATGAGCATGTCCGTTTTAGGTGCGGCTTTTGCTCGATTCTTTTTTAAATAAATTTGTTCTTTTTTTGCTTTGTCCAAACGTTCCTCAAATTTTTTCGTCTTTTCTCCACCGTATTTTTTGACAGAAGCGACAGCTTGCTCGATGTCTGCTTGATTTAAAGAAAGCTCAGCAATTCGGACATTTCGCTCAGGATTGTTTAATTGATTAGCAGAATAGGTTGCTTTACTGGAACTGCTCGTTTTTTCAGAGTAGGTCACTTCATCTGAATCATTTGTTTTTGTAACAGTGAAAAGATTACCGTCTTTTAAGAGTAACTGACTAAAATAGGGGATAAGAATATTACTGCCTAGACCAAGTATCAAAATAGCAAAAACAGCAATAGACCATCTGCGATTTTTATTCGATAGTCGTTCTTTTTTTTCTGGCTCAAATTCATAGAGTGTATGGCAATAGGTGCATTCATATCCTTTTACAGTTTTGTTGAACTGGTTTCCGCCACAATATTTACAAACTAACCCTTCCAATTTTTCACCAACTTCATTTTTAACTACGTGATTCCAATAGTGACTGAACCAGCGTAATGATATTGAACTAACTTTTAATAGATAATACCAAATTCATTGGAGAAAATCTCAGATCGAGTAGAAAAATCAAAATAAAATGAAAAAGTAACCGAAAAAAATTAAGGTAAGCTATCTTGTGACAAAAAATATCCAAACTATCAAGTGACTGTTCATTACAGGAACAATCTAGATAGTTTGGATATTTTTTGGTTATAATTTATGACATAAATGGTTTATCGGCTAGATTTTGTGGTGGGATCTAATTTTCGTTCAATGATGCTTAAGATCCAGTCAGTCATGATAGCCATTAAAGCGGTAGGTAATGCGCCAGCTAAAATGATTGCCGTTCCATCTGTAGCGTTTGTTCCGCGAATAATAATATCTCCCAGACCACCGGCACCAACGAACACACCGATAGCAGTGATTCCAATCGCAACGACTAACGCATTTCGAATCCCCGCCATGATTACGGAAACAGAAAGCGGGAGCTCAATCATATGCAGCCGTTGCCAAGGTGTCATGCCCATACCTGTTCCAACATCTAAGGCATTTCGATCAACTTGGCTCATGCCAGTATAGGTGTTTTTTATGATCGGTAACAAGGAATACAAAAAGACAGTTAGAATCACGACATTCACACCGAGCCCCATGCCAATCATTAAGACTGAGATCATGGCAAGTGAAGGAATCGTTTGGATTACATTTGCTAAACGGATTACCCAATTAGCCATTTTTGTATGGCGAGCGATGAAAATTCCTAATGGAATCCCAACGATTGCTGCAAAGATCACTCCATAGATCGAAATCAAGAAGTGGCGAATGAACTGTGCGAAAATGATACTGCCATTCGTTTGATAATATTGAATGAATTGTTGAAAAGTATTTAGATTTTCCACTACGCTCACTTCCCTTCGAAATAGTTATGTTCTTTTAGAAAATCTTCTGCCACGATTTGTGGCTCGACTAAATCATTGTCTGCGCGATAATTGAGTTTTTGCATTTGCTTTGTTGAGATTTTGCCGTCTAAACGTTCTAGAGCATCTTTGACTTCAGGATCAGATTTCAATAATTTATTAGAAACGATCGGTGCAGCATCATACGGCGGGAAGAAACGCAGGTCGTCTTCCAACATCACTAGATCATAACTAGCGATTCGTCCATCAGTCGAATAACCGAGGACGATATCCATCTTACCGACAGATAAGGCATCGTAAACTAAGCTGACCTGCATTGGCAGGATTGAAGAAAATTCAAAACCATAAGCTTCTTTGAATCCCTCGTAACCGTCTCCCTTACGTGTGATCCATGAAGTATCTACACCGGTTTTTAATTCTCCGGCAACTTTTTTTAAGTCGCTCGTTTTTTTCAAATTGTATTTTTTAGCTGTATCCTTGCGTACTAAAAAGACATACGTATTGTCAAAACCATAAGAAGGGAGCCATGTCTGGTCAAACCGTTCTTGAAAAGCATCATGAACGATCGTAAAAGCTTTTTTAGGATCCTTCTCAGCAGGCAGCTGTAAAATAGAGGATAAATCTGTTCCGGTGTAACGTGCCGAAGACACCGAAGCATCTCCTTTCAACATTGCCTGATGGTTGATCATATTAGTCGCTAGATTATTGATGACAGTCGTATCTTTATCGGTGTAATGTTCAATCATTCCAGCGGTAATACTGCCCAGAATTTGCATCTCTGAAGTGATTCCGCCGGTAACGGCAATCGTCTCTTTGTCGTTAGAAGCTAAACCAGGAAAAGAACAACTGCTTAAAAATAGTAACGAGAGGCCGAGTAAAGCCAAAGTTTTTAATTTTTTCATTCTTTACTCCTCCTTCCTTAGAGCAACTGGAGTTAGGTGATCTTCTAAAAAACCCAGTAGAAGATCGGTGATTAGTGCAATCAAAATGACTGGCACTGTCCCTGCGATGATTAATGGTGGTTGGAAATTATTCAACCCACTGAAAATCATATCGCCTAATCCCCCCGCACCAATATAAGAAGCTAAAGTTGCCCACGCAATAACATAGACCGCAGCTAAGCGAATCCCTGCCATGATGGTTGGAATTGCGATTGGTAATTCTACCGTGAAGATCGATTGAAGATCGGTCATCCCCATACCTTTTGCAACATCTCGATAGTTACGATCGACATTTTTCATCCCGATAAAAGTATTACGCAAGATAGGCAATAAAGAATAAATAAACAAGGCGATAATCGCTGGAAATTTTCCTACGCCTAAAAAGGGGATCATTAACGCTAACAATGCAAGAGAAGGGACTGTTTGTAAAACACTAGCAATCCCGATCACAAAACTTGCGATTTTGGGCAAACGGGTCAGAAGAATTCCTAAAGGAACAGCAACTAAGATTCCAAGTCCTAGAGCAATTCCAGAGATATATAAATGCTCAGCGCTTTTTGACAGCATTTGCCCACCATAATCATTGATGAATGCTTGCATAATTACGCCTCCTCGCTTGTGATATTCTCAGCCGCATCTCCGAAAGTCTCTTCTTCGCCCCAAAGGACATCGTAAATGATATCTACTAATGAAACTCTCGTTAAGATTCCGACAAGATGCTTGTTGTCGTCTACGACAGGAACATACTTTACGCCGCGTTTTAAAATCCGTTGCAGACTATCTCTGACTAGATCAGATTCTTTGACATAAAAAACTTTCGAGTTCACGATATCGCCAATACTGGTCGCTTTTCCATGACGACGCTCGCGGTCAATCGTTTCAACATCGACAAATCCTTTTAAGACATTGTCTTCATCTACGACTAACAAAGTATCTACACGTTTTTCACGCATCAAACGAATCGAACTCTGCAAACTTTTTTCGGGAGTAATCGATACAGCTGTTGGCATCATAATTTCACCAACAGTGGTCGTATCCGGTTTAGCTTGTAGTAAGCGATCTTCACCTAAAAGTTCTTCTACGAATTCATTTGCCGGCTGTTGCAAAATATTTTCTGGCGTATCGTATTGAATCACTTTGCCATCGTCCATGATGGCGATCCGATTGGCTAGTTTTAGTGCTTCATCCATATCATGGGTAACAAAAACAATGGTTTTACCTAGCCGTTCTTGTAAATCTTTCACCAGATCTTGTAACGAATCACGGGTGATTGGATCCAAGGCGCCAAAAGGTTCATCCATTAAAATGACATCTTGGTCAGCCGCAAGTGCGCGCACGACGCCGATCCGTTGTTGTTGTCCGCCGGATAATTCATGGGGATAGCGATCCAGCATATCACGTGGCAATTCTACAAGATCGATCATCTTTTCTGCTGTTTTATTTTGTTCTTCTTTGCTTACTTTCAATAACCGTTGTACCAGGGTTATATTTTCGCGGATTGTCATATGCGGCATAAGTCCGATGTTTTGAATCACGTAGCCGATTTGGCGTCGTAATTCGACGGGATTTTTCTTTTGGATATCCTCACCGTTAATCGTGATCGTTCCTTTTGTTGGATCGATCATTCGATTGATCATCCTCATAGTTGTTGTTTTTCCACTACCACTGGTTCCAATCAAACAAACGAATTCTCCTTTGTCGATTGAAAGAGTAACGTCTTCTGCTGCGACTTTGTTTCCAGGGTATATTTTAGAGACATGGTCAAATTCAATCATTTTCTCACTCCTAAATGTCAAAAATTTAACATATTTATAATTTTAGTATGCTACAAAGAATGATAAAAAAGCAACTAACAGGCTCATGAAACGTACTAAATAACTGCCATGAGCAGAAAAATAAAAAATAAAAATAACATAGTAATATTTTTTATTACTATTATATTCCTAATAATTGATGGGCTAATCCAATGAAAAAAAACAACTTCTCAAATACATTTGAGAAGTTGCAGAATTTTGCTTATTTTTCGGAATAAAGGTTCTTTTCGATACTCGCTCTTTGAGAAGCTAAAAAAGGTGGAAGCGCTAATTGTTCTCCTAAATGCTCCAAAGATTCATCCAGCGTGAATCCAGGTTGTATAGTAGCAAATTCTACGCGATTTCCACCAGGTTCTTTAAGATAAAGACTTTTGAAATAGCCGCGTGAAATCATTTTTTCGATTTGCCAATTCTGTTGCTGAGCTTTCTCATAAAGCCGATTCAATGCTTCCTCGTCTTTGACAGCAAAGGCGACATGGTCGATGCTGCCGCGTCCCATTCGTGTTTTGTTGGATGAATGGCTGGCAGTAAGTTGAATGCTTTCGGTCGGACTTAATTGGATGTGATGATTATCACCAGTCCAGCCCAATAATTGTTCGAAGAAAACGGTCGTTTCATTCGGGTTTTCCACATGAAAATTGATTGATGCTAAGCCTAAGATTTGCTTTTCAACAGGAATGTCATTTTTTACACTATTAGCATTTGGCAGCACAGCCTCTGTTTCAGTAAAATATAAGGTGACTTGATCGGGATCTTGAACAATCAATTGATTTGCTTCTTTTTTTACAGGAACACCAAAACTTTCAAACCGCCGCTGCCAGTAAGTTAAACTATGCATGGGGATATTCAGCCCGATTTCTGATAAAAATTGGGCTTCATCACGACGCTGACCTAAGTGTGGAACGATAAAAAAAGTAATGACAGATCCTGGACTGCCTTGATAGTCACCATAATAATAATGCAGCATCCGAGTATTTTCTTGATTCACAGTATTTTTGACAAAACGCAGGCCTAAAATTTGTGTATAAAAAGTTACGTTTTCTTGGCGTTGAGAAGTCAATAGTGAGACATGATGAAAATAAGACATAAGAAAGCCTCCTGTGTTTGCTTATTTTAAGTAAGCATAAATGATTTTTTGTTTTTAAGCTAGTACTTGGCTTTTCAAGGAAAGTCCCACATGTTAGAATAGCCGAGGAAAAGAGGAGAAGCTATGTTAACTACAGAAGATTTTGATTTTGATTTACCAGAAGAATTAATTGCCCAAACCCCTCTAGAAAAGCGCGACAGTTCACGTTTGTTGGTGTTGGATCGGGAGACTGGTCAAATATCAGATAAACATTTTGACGAAATAATTGAAGAACTGAATCCTGGGGATGCCTTAGTAATGAATGATACCCGAGTTTTACCAGCTCGATTATATGGTGAAAAACCAGAAACTGGGGGACATTTAGAAGTATTGTTGTTAAATAATACGCAAGGGGACGAATGGGAAACGTTGATTAAGCCAGCTCGACGTGCCAAAGTTGGGACCCAAATTGTTTTTGGTGATGGTCGTTTACGTGCAGAAGTAAAAACAGAATTAGAACACGGCGGTCGAATCGTGGAATTTTCTTATGAAGGAATCTTTTTAGAAAATCTAGAATCACTTGGTGAGATGCCATTGCCGCCTTATATCAAAGAACGCTTGGACGATCCGGAACGCTATCAAACAGTCTATGCAAAAGAAAATGGATCTGCTGCAGCACCAACTGCTGGGTTGCATTTCACACCGGAATTATTAGAAAAAATTGCCGCAAAAGGAGTGAAATTGGTCTACTTGACATTGCATGTTGGACTAGGAACTTTCCGTCCAGTCAGTGTAGAAAATATTGAAGAGCATCAAATGCACAGTGAGTTTTATCGTTTGACTGAAGAGGCTGCTGCTCAATTGAATGAAGTCCGAAAAAATGGCGGAAAAATCATCGCAGTGGGGACGACTTCGATTCGTACGTTAGAAACGATTGGAACAAAATTTAATGGTGAGATCAAAGCTGATAGCGGTTGGACGGATATTTTCATCACACCAGGATACGAGTTTAAAATCGTTCAAGCCTTTTCAACTAATTTTCATTTACCAAAATCAACACTAGTGATGTTAGTGAGTGCTTTTGCTGGACGAGATGAAACGCTGGCTGCGTATCATCATGCAATCGAAGAACGCTACCGCTTCTTTAGTTTCGGCGACGCGATGTTTGTTAAGTAATAAAAAAATGAATCAGTTTAAAGAGAGTATGCGATGGCGAAATCACGCATACTTTTTTTATCTGTAAAGGATTATACACCAGCGTTTTATACACCAGTGTCTTTCGTAAAAAACAGAAAAGAAAATGGAGGGAGCGTTATGAGTATAAAAACGGCAGTTACGGACTATGTAGCAACATTAGAAGATTGCCAAGTAGATCATCCGTTCAGCAAATTTCCTGAATACGAAGTGCTTCGTCATACAAGTAACAGAAAATGGTTTGGCTTGATCATGTCAATTGAGAAAATAAAACTACATTTACCTGGCCCAGGAACGGTAGAGATCATTGATATCAAGATAGATCCGGAGCTCCTTTCTATTTTAAAAAATGGTTCAGGCTATTTTTCTGCCTATCATATGAATAAAAAACATTGGCTGACTGTGTTGTTAGACGGCACAGTAGCAGAAAACCAAGTAATCAACTTAGTAAAGGATAGCTACTTTTTGACAAAATAGCTCTAACGAATAAAAATTTTCCAATTGAAGTCGAATTTTTAGGAACAATGGCATTTGTATTAAAAACGGGATTGTCATCATAGACTTGAACAGTCTTTCTTTTAGAGAAAGAGAAGATAGTAGTTTTTTTTTAAGTTGCCCATGCTATACTGATAAACGATGAAACTGTCCGTTCAAAAAATATTTGATCTAGATAGTAGTGTAATTCGGAGGGAATAACTTGGAAAAAAATACGGAAAAGAAACTATACGGCAGTGTCTTATTAAAAGCAGCAAAAATTTTAGATACCCTTGCTAAAGATGGCGGCAAAACCATCCAAGAGTTATCAAAAGAAACTGGGATTACCCCTTCAAATCTTTCTAAAATCTTAGAGACGTTGATTTATATCGGGTATGTCATTCGTGACGAAGCAAAATTATATTATCTAGGTACGAAATTTATGGAGTATAACACACAAAATATCGAAGCTGAGCGGTTGCTGGCTATCAGCAGACCTTATTTAGAAGAATTACGTGCAGCATTGAATGAGACAATCCATTTATCTGTTTTGGAAAACAATAAAGTTGTCTACATCGATAAATTAGAACCACAAAATCAAGGAATCTATATGACGTCGCGAATCGGTCTATCGCGCCCACTATATAGTTCAGGTATGGGAAAAGCTATTTTGAGCACATTTACTCAACCACAATTATCTGCTTATCTGGATCAAACAGAATTAGTTCAGCTAGCTAAAAATACGATTACGGATCGTGCAGCGTTAACAGCTGATTTAGCTGAGATTCGAAAAAGAGGGTTCTCGATCGATGATGAAGAGCAAGAAGATGATGGGTATTGTGTGGCGGTCACGATTGAAAAGCATGATCGTGTCGTCGGTGCGATGAGTGTCAGCTTTCCCAAGTTTAGATTTTCCGAAGAATATCGGCAAAAAGTCGTGACAGAACTACTAACTACAAAAGCCAACATAGAAAAACGCCTAAGATAATTTAAGTGTCATTTAAGATCAGAGAAGCATTTCTCTGATCTTTTTTTGTAGTGTTGATTGAAAGAAATTCAATGAGAGTGTTAATAGCAAATTTATCAAGAAATAAAGATTTTTTTATTTTTTGTTATTGAACACCATTGTTTCAGAAAAATGATATCAACTATTTGTGATTGATTTAATAAGATCTGCATTATTTTATAAACACTAGATTTTCAAAAATATATTTATTTAATACGGCTATTTTAGCTCTTTTCAACTTATTTTCTTTTTATATTTTGATTCTAATAAGTAAATAATAAAGAATCTGCCAGTGATGGAGATGAAAATTTTCATAAATCAATCAGTTATTTCAAGGTGGAACCGAATACATATTTTGCCGAAAACGCTTGATTTTTTATTTCTTAGAGCATATACTCACAAATGTAAAATATTTTATTTGGAAAACATAATTTCCAAATAGGAAACGAGGGATATGGATGTCAGATTTTTCAATGGATTCATTTAGCTTAAAAGGAAAAGTTGCACTTGTTACTGGCGCTTCTTACGGAATCGGTTTTAGTATTGCTTCTGCATTTGCTAAAGCAGGCGCTACAATCGTATTTAACGATATTAAACAAGAATTAGTAGATAAAGGTATCGCTGCATATAAAGAAGAAGGTATCGAAGCAAAAGGTTATGTCTGCGACGTGACAAACGAACAAGAAGTTAATGAATTTGTAGCAAAAGTAGAAAAAGAAGTAGGAACGATTGATGTTTTAGTTAATAACGCAGGGATTATTAAACGAATTCCAATGTTAGAAATGTCTGCTGAAGCATTCCGTCAAGTAGTTGATGTTGACTTGAACGCACCATTTATCGTATCAAAAGCGGTAATTCCAGGAATGATCAAAAAAGGACACGGAAAAATCATTAACATTTGTTCAATGATGAGTGAATTAGGAAGAGAAACAGTTTCTGCCTACGCAGCTGCAAAAGGCGGATTAAAAATGTTAACACGTAACATCTGTTCAGAATTCGGTGAAGCAAATATCCAATGTAATGGAATTGGACCTGGTTATATTGCTACTCCGCAAACTGCACCATTACGTGAAAAACAAGCAGATGGTTCACGTCATCCGTTTGATCAATTCATTATTGCTAAAACACCAGCTGCTCGCTGGGGTACAACAGCAGATCTACAAGGACCAGCAGTCTTTTTAGCATCTGATGCTTCTGATTTTGTAAATGGACATGTTTTGTATGTTGACGGTGGTATCTTAGCATACATCGGTAAACAACCATAATTTACTGATTGTTGTAGGGCTGGTGAAAGCCAGCCTTACTCTAATTCGTACATTGTGAATTTATGAATTAATAGATTGGGATGTATAAGGAGGAAAAAAACCATGGTAGTAATTAATTATGTCATGAGTTTGGGCGCTAGCGTGATGATGCCGATTATCTTTACAATTTTTGGAATTATTTTAGGATTAGGCGTTGCTAAATCTTTACGAGCAGGGATTTCTGTTGGTATTGGTTTTGTTGGTTTAAGTGTCATCACGAAATTATTAGCGGATAACTTAGGACCAGCAGTTAGCAAAATGGTAGAACTGTATGGACTAAATTTAAAAACATTAGATATTGGTTGGCCTGCAGCAGCAGCAGTTGCTTATGGTACAGAAGTTGGTGCAATCGTTATTCCGTTAGGTTTGTTGGTCAATATTATTATGCTGTTTACAAGAACAACGAATACTGTAAATATTGATTTGTGGAACTATTGGCATTTTGCATTTATTGGATCAATCGTTTCAATCGCAACAGATAGTTTCTTATGGGGACTTTTCGCAGTAGTTGTAACAGTAGCTATCACATTGATTGGTGCGGATCGTTCGCAGAAGAAAATGGAATCGTTTTATGGAAAAGACCTCGAGGGGATTTCCATTCCGCAAGCATTTTGTGTAGGCTTTATTCCTTTTGCAATCGTTACAGATTGGATTATTGAAAAAATCCCTGGATTGAATAAAGTCGATCTTGATGCTAAAAAAATGCAAGACAAATTTGGTATCTTTGGCGAACCGCTTTTCTTAGGGGTAATTGTCGGTATTTTATTAGGTTTGATTGCTCAATATTCAATTGCTCAAATGTTGACGCTAGGAATCACTATGGCTGCTGTAATGGTCTTGATCCCTAAGATCACTGGTCAATTTATTGAAGGTTTGAATCCTATTTCTCAACGTTCACAAGAATTGATTGGTTCTAAATTAAAAGGTGGTCGGAAACTAAATATTGGTATGACACCAGCCTTGGTAATCGGTCATCCAGTAACATTAGTTTGTTCGTTACTATTAGTTCCAATTATTTTATTCTTATCCGTAATCATTCCAGGAAATAAATTCTTACCATTAGCTTCATTATCTGGTTTGATTTACATTTTCCCATTGGTCTTGCCTTATACTAAAGGGAATGTCTTGCGTTCATTGATAACAGGAATCTTGACACTGGTTACAGGTGTTTTATTTGCAACATCATTATCTACAATCTTTACTAAAGCGGTTCGACTTGTTGATGGTTCATTGATTCCAAAAGGAACAGAATCTGTAGCATCAATTGACTTTGCAGCTAGTCCATTTTCATGGATTACTTATCAATTAACTGCTAATATCGGAGTAGTTGGAGCGATCATCTTAGGCGTATTAACGATTGCTTTTGCGCTATTCAATAGAAAGAAAATAACTACTGATTTAACAAATAGTTAATTTTGTAGTTGAAAGGAACCGATGAAATGAAAAAAATGAGTATTTTGAACAAACTAGAAAAAGCCGGCGTCATTGCTGTCGTACGAGGAAAAAATAAAGAGGAAGCCTCTAAGGCAACCGATGCCATCATCAAAGGCGGGATTACAGGGATTGAATTGACCTTTACCGTTCCAAATGCGGAAGAATTGATCGGCGAATTAGTCGAAAAATATTCTGACCGTGAGGATGTCGTGATTGGAGCAGGTACGGTTCTAGATGCTGTGACAGCCAGAATTGCTATTATGGCTGGGGCGGAATATGTTGTCAGCCCATGTTTTGATGCTGAAACAGCTGAAATTTGTAACTTGTATCAAATTCCTTACTTACCAGGATGCATGACGATCACTGAAATGAAGGATGCGTTGAAATCAGGCGTAGATATCGTCAAATTATTCCCAGGAAGTGCTTTTGGTCCAAGTATCATTAAAGCCTTTAAGGCACCATTGCCACAATTAAATATCATGCCAACAGGTGGTGTTGGTTTAGATAATCTAGCTGATTGGTTCAAAGCCGGCGTCACTTGTGTGGGTGTAGGCGGGAATTTATTAGCCCCAGCAGCTAAAGGAGATTTTGCAGCTGTGACTGAAGTGGCTAAAGAATATGTAGCGAAACTAGAGTTGATTAAAAGCGAGGTGTAAGTAATGAAAGTTTTATCTTTTGGTGAAATGATGCTGCGGTTGAAGACACCTGGGAATGAACGGATTTTACAAACACAATCTTATGAAGCGACCTATGGTGGGGCAGAGGCAAATGTCGCTGTTTCATTAGCTTTATTAGGTGATGAAGTCAGCTATTTAAGTAAGTTTCCCAACAATCCATTAGGACAAGCGGCTAAAAGCACTTTGCAAAAATATGGAGTGGACACATCAAAAATCTTGACTGGCGGAGATCGTTTAGGAATCTACTTTTTTGAAAAAGGTGCCAGTGTTCGTTCGACAAATGTCGTCTACGATCGTGCCTACAGTGCTTTTTCACAAGTAGCACAAACAGAATTTGATTGGCCGACTATTTTTAAAGATGTTGACTATTTCTATTTTTCCGGTATCACGCCAGCGATTTCGCCTGATTTAGAACAAGCGGCTTTAGCTGCTTGTGAGTATTGTAAACAACAAGGCATCCCCGTTGTTTGCGACTTGAATTATCGGGCAAAAATGTGGAGTCCCGAGCAAGCACAAAAAGTGATCTCTAAAATTATGGAGTATGTAACGATTTGTATCGCTCATGATGAAGATTTTGAGGCCACTTTGGGAATCCAAGCATTTGATGGTGACAGCTCACGTGGGATTGAACAAAAAGAATCGTTTAAAGCAGCAATGAAACAAGTTCAAGCTGATTATCCTAATTGTAAAATGGTAGCAAGTATTTTACGAAATATCTACTCTGTAGAAGCGAGTCAATGGACAGCCTTGTTACTGACAGATGAAACGTTTTATGAAACAGCTACTTATGACATGCATGTCATGGAAGGTGTTGCAGCCGGAGATGCGTTTGGTGCTGGTTTGTTGCATGGTTTGTTACATGATTACTCATCAGAAAAATTAGTGAAATTTGCATTAGCAGCTAGTGTCTTGAAATTGACAATCACAGGTGATTTGAATTTAGTTTCAGAAGCTGAGATTAATCAAGTAATGGAAAGTAATAGCGGCGCACGTTTAGCTCGTTAATAAAATAGTTAAATGGGAATCGTCCAGTCATCAAAAAGATGATTGGGCGATTTTGTGTTTGATTTTGTTGAAAAGTCTTTAATAGAGTAGGTATTGATTCTGAACGCAAAAAAAGCCAGGCTCTCGACTGCCTGGCTCTTAGAATATCGGAAGGATTAGTTCATTCGAATTTATATTACTTTATGATACATGCAAAGTATTACATGAATTTCTTGACTATAAACATAAATATTTGTTTTTACTACGTTTTCACTTCTATTCAGTTTTAAGAATCTTTTCTTATTTTACGTATCATTTTACTTGTGTGTTTGATGAACTACTCAATCTCGGATACGCATTCACTATTTTTAAAAGGAAATACTTCACACGTATTATTGACACTTTTCGGTGAACCTTGTATTACTAACAATTTTATTGTTTACTTTCTTCTACTTTCTTATCGAGAAATCCTTCGAATGATCTAAGTTCCTCCTTCCTTGTATCTATAATATAGCATAGTTTATCTAATTACGGAAGCGTTTTATATGTTTATTTTTAGCAGTTTATTTTGTTTCTTTTTGACTAAATATAGACTGTTTACTTTGAGTTCGTTATCTTTTCTATGTTATAGTAATAATATAAGTAGTTTTTTATAACATTAGGAGGAATAGGATGGATCCATATAAAGAAAAGATAGACAATGTAATTGATGAATATGATGCTGATTTAGATCATGGTTTAACTAGCAATCAAGTTGGTGATAAAATAAAAAATAACGGAAAAAATAAATTTGAAGAAGCTGCGAAAGAATCATTAGCAAAAAAGTTCTTTCATAGTTTGACGGATTTCACGACAATTATTTTATTGGTAGCAGCAGTAATCTCACTATATACTGCGATTGCCACAGATCATGGGGATTATTTTGAAAGTTTTTTGATTATCGCGATTGTTGTGATTAATTCTGTTTTAGCTATCGTACAAGAGGGGAATGCAGAAAAAGCATTATCTGCCTTACAAGATATGAACAAACAAACAGCTACAGTCATACGTGATGGAAAACAAGAAGAGATCGATGCGGAAGAATTAGTACCTGGAGATACACTATTGTTAGAAGCTGGTTCAATGATCACTGCAGATGCACGGATTGTCGAAGCCTCACAGTTGCGTGTAGAAGAATCGGCCTTGACGGGCGAGAGTGAACCCGCGATAAAAGATCCTGACTATTTAGGTGAGGAGGGGGCTGCTCTAGGAGATCGACTGAATATGCTTTACAAAGGATCGACGGTAGTGAATGGTCGTGGGAAAGCAATTGTTACAGCAACAGGTATGAAGACTGAGATGGGGAAAATCGCAGGGTTATTAAACAATGATGAAAACCAAAAAACACCTCTGCAAAAACGATTAAATCAATTAGGCAAACGAATTAGTTTGATCGCTTTGGCAGCTGCGGCTTTTGTATTTTTCATTGGGGAAATGCAAGGTGAACCAATATTAGATATGTTCATTACTTCGATTTCATTGGCAGTAGCGGCTGTACCAGAGACGTTGATGGTAATTGTAACGTTGACCTTGGCATTTGGCGTACAGAAAATGGCGAAAAAAAATGCGATCATACGAAAACTACCGGCTGTGGAAACATTGGGCTCAGCAAATGTTATTTGTTCGGATAAGACGGGGACACTGACACAAAACAAGATGCGCGTTCGCCGAGTCTGGACCCATGGAGATTCAGTGGTGGACACTGAAGAAGGTATGACAGATGAAGCCATGGAAGTTTTAAGTATCGCTGCTTTATGTACCGATGTAGTAGTAGAAAATGATGACAATGAATTGGAAATCAAAGGTAATCCAACCGAAGCCGCGATTGTTCGTGCAGTGGAGGAAAACTATCATACTAAAGCCGAGTTAGAAGAAAAATATCCTCGTATTGGAGAAATTCCTTTTGATTCTGAACGTAAGATGATGACGACAGTACATAAACGTGGCAAAAAGTTCATCTCGATTACTAAAGGTGCCTTTGATGTCTTGCTCCCTAAATTCTATTATGGAGATGTGGATCAAGCGGCAATCGTCAATGATCGTTTTGGTAAAAAAGCTCTCCGCGTGATTGCAGTAGGTTATGCAATTCATGAAGAAGAACCTACGGAATTTACTTCAGAAGCATTGGAGAAAAAGCTGCGTTTGATGGGATTGATCGGAATGATCGATCCTCCGCGTCCCGAGTCAAAAGGTGCGATTGCTCGTGCAAAAAAAGCAGGGATCAAAACAGTAATGATTACTGGCGACCATGTTGTGACTGCTGGAGCGATTGCAAAAGAATTGGGCATCATGAAATCGCGAAAAGAAGCTCTTTCAGGTACGGAATTACAAAAGATGAGTGACGATGAACTGGATGCTCGTGTCAAAGAATTATCGGTCTATGCTCGAGTGACACCGGAAGATAAAATCAGAATCGTTAAATCATGGCAGCGAACGGGTGCAGTTGTTGCTATGACAGGTGATGGGGTCAATGATGCGCCAGCTTTAAAAGCGAGTGACGTCGGTTGTGCAATGGGAATTACTGGAACAGATGTTGCTAAAGGCGCAGCTGATATGATTTTGACAGATGATAATTTTGCTACGATCGTTGATGCAGTAGCAAGAGGCCGTTCAGTTTATCAAGGGATCAGAAAAGCGATCAATTTTTTATTAAGTTGCAATATCTCTGAGATTTTTATTGTAGTGATTGCTATGCTATTAGGTTGGGGCGCACCATTCACTGCGGTTCAGTTGTTATTTGTCAATGTAGTAGCAGATGGATTGCCTGGTTTTGCATTAGGAAGAGAACCAGCAGAAGCAGGAATCATGGATGAAAAACCAATTCCGCGTGATGAAGGAATCTTTGCGCGGGGCCTATGGAAGAAAATAGGTCTAAATGCTGCTGTATTTACGGTTGTGACACTGATCGGTTTTTATGTTGGAGCGTTCGTTGAACATGTCAGCTATTTTACGCCACCAAGTTTAGAAGTAGGGCAAACAGTGGCTTTCTTAGTCTTAGCATATTCTTCGATCTTACATGTATTTAATGTACGAAGCAGTAAATCAATCTTTAAAGTAGACTTAGCCACAAATAAATCATTGGCACAAATGGCTTGGCTGGCACTGGGAATCACAACTGCGATTGCGTTGATTCCGCAAACGCAAAAATTATTCTACCTAGTACCGATCAGTATGAATCATTGGGTGATTGCAATCTTGCTGTCAATCGTTCCAATCATCGTCAATGAATTGATTAAATTCCACAAAACACCAGAAATAGATCCAGAAAATAATTGAATCAGAATACTAAGTTGTTCTTGAACAACTTAGTATTTTTTTTAGCAAACATATCGTTTTTCGATAAAAAAATATTGAATTTCAATCTTTATGGTGCTAGTATAACGTTACAAAAGAATTCGAGGTGTTTCCATGAATAAAAAAGTCAACTTCTTAAATGCTGCGTTAGTTTTGATTAGCCTATTGGTAGTATTTATAACAGTCATATTTTCCATTCAATTTTTTTCGGAAGAAATTCGGCCGTTTTTCGTCAGCTGTTTGTTTGTGTCTTTTATCGTATCAGTTCTTTTAGGATTTCGTGTCCTCTTTTTACTGGCTAAAATATTGAGATACATCAAAAAATCAGAAGCCTTTTCAATGAAGACATTAAAAGTAGTCTCAGCTATAAAGAAGACGATTCTATTGATCAGCATCGCATTTCTAGGAATTCTTCCCTTTTTCTACACTGTGGCAGATCGGCAAGATGCTCCTGGAATTCTTGTAATCGGGTTTGCATTGGTTTTATTGCCTTTTACCGCGTTTATATTTTCTCAAATCGTAGAAGAACTTTTTAAAAATGCTGCTGAGTTAAAAACAGACAACGAATTAACAATTTAGGAGTGACTACATGGCGATTATCATTGATTTAGATGTTATGTTAGCAAAAAGAAAAATGAGTGTCACCGAATTGTCAGAAAAAGTTGGAATCACTCAGGCAAATGTGTCGATTTTGAAAAACAATCGAGCCAAAGCGATACGTTTTTCCACCTTGGATAAAATTTGCAGCATATTAGAATGTCAACCAGGGGATATTTTAAAATATCAAAAAGAAAGTCACTAATAAAAGACCTTCAAGGATGTTATCCTCGAAGGTCTTTTGATTAGGCTTTATAATTATAAGCAGTTAGGATGATCTCTTTTAGTTCGCTGATCAATGGTTCTTTTGGATTAGCTGTCGTACATTGGTCCTCATAGGCCAATTCAGCCATTCGATCAACAGTGGAATCTAGTTTTTCTTGAGTGACGCCTTGTGCTTTCAAGTTCATCTCAATACCTACCGCCCCCCCTAGTTTGTAAACAGCAGTTACTAAAGCTTCGACTAATTCTTCGGTCGTATTACCTTGTAGTCCTAAAAATTTTGCTACGTCGGCATAGTCTGTATCAGCCCGGAAGTAATCATATTTAGGAAACATTGCATGTTTTTGCGGATCTTTAGCATTGTACCGAATGATATGAGGCAATAAGATTGCATTAGTCCGGCCGTGAGGGATTCCATATTCCCCACCAATCTTATGAGCGATTGAGTGAGAGATTCCTAAAAAGGCATTGGCAAACGCCATCCCAGCCATTGCGGAAGCATTATGCATCTTCTCACGAGCTTCTTCATCTCCAGTTTTGACAGATTTTTCCAAATAATCAAAGACAATCTTGATTGCTTGCAAACTCAAACCACGAGTATAATCTGAAGCCATCACAGAGACATAGGATTCAAGGGCATGTGTTAAAACGTCCATCCCAGTATCTGCAGCAATTGAAGCAGGTAATGTTAAAACAAATTGCGGATCGATAATCGCTACGTTTGGTGTCAATGCATAATCGGCTATCGGGTATTTCACATGGGTCTCGCTGTCGGTAATAACCGCAAATGGTGTTACTTCGGCACCAGTACCAGAAGTCGTTGGGATACAGATTAGCTGTGTATTTTCTGCTGGTTTAATCCCATAAGTCCGTTTCCGAATATCTAAGAATTTTTGCTTAGCGCCGAAGAAAGATGTATCAGGGTGTTCAAAGAACATCCACATGCCTTTAGCTGCATCCATTGCTGAACCGCCGCCAAGTGCGATGATGGTATCTGGTTTAAAGTTTACAATCATTTCTAAACCTTTATAGACTGTATTTGTAGTGGGATTTGGTTCAACTTCAGAGAAAACTTCGACTTTGACATCATTTTTGCGACGGCCTAACGCTTCTCGCACGATATCGGCATAACCAAATTGGACCATTCCCGGGTCACAGACCAGCATGACACGTTCCACATTTTCCATTTGAGTTAGGTACAGCAAAGAATTTTTTTCAAAGTAAATCTTTGGTGGAAGTTTAAACCATTGCATATTATTTCTCCGTTTCGCTACAGTTTTGATATTGATCAAATCAAGGGCAGACACGTTATGAGAAACTGAATTTTTCCCGTATGAACCACAACCAAGTGTCAATGATGGAATCAATTCATTGTAGATATCGCCGATTCCGCCTTCAGAAGAAGGAGAGTTGACTAAGATCCGGCAGGCTTTCATCCGCAAACTAAATTCCAGTTCAACCTCTGGATCTTCTGTATGGATAACTGCGGTGTGTCCGAGGCCGCCTAATTCAAGCATCTTTTCCGCTAATTCTAGTCCGTGTTGAGTATTTGTCGCTTTGATCATCGCTAAAACAGGAGAAAGTTTTTCACGAGACAAAGGATAATCGGCACCAACACCATCTAATTCAGCAATCAGCAGTTTGGTTCCATCTGGGACAGTGATTCCAGCTAGTTCAGCGATTGCTTTGGCAGAGAAACCAACGATTTTTGGATTGACCGCGTATTTTCCTTCATTCATTACGGCATCTTCTAATTTTTTCACTTCATTTTTCTTAACAAAGTAGACTTGATGCGCTTGGAATTCTTTTTTCACTTCATCGTAGATTTCTTTATCGACGATAATTGCTTGCTCAGAAGCGCAGATCATCCCATTATCAAAGGTTTTAGAGACAATTAAATCGTTGACGGCTCGTTTGATTCTCGCGGTCTTTTCGATATAAGAAGGGACATTTCCTGGGCCGACACCTAACGCTGGTTTTCCTGTTGAGTAAGCAGATTTCACCATAGCACTGCCGCCTGTCGCTAAAACAATCGCAATTCCAGGATGATTCATCAAGCCTTGAGTAGCTTCCAGTGAGGGGCTTTCGATCCATTGGATACAATTTTCTGGAGCGCCGGCAGCAACCGCCGCATCACGAATAATTCGTGCGGCTTCTGCCGAACTTTTTTGAGCACTCGGATGAAAAGCAAAAACAATCGGATTACGGGTCTTAATGGCAATGAGTGATTTAAATACAGTAGTTGAAGTTGGATTGGTGGTAGGTGTGACTCCACAAATAACGCCAACTGGTTCAGCGATTTGGACCAGGTGTTTCTGTTTATCTTCGTAGATGATGCCTGCAGTCTTATCATGTTTGATGCTGTTCCAAATATATTCTGAAGCATACATATTTTTGATAGCTTTATCTTCGACGATACCGCGGCCGGTTTCTTCTACCGCCATTTTTGCCAATAACATGTGTTTGTCCAATGCCGCCATCGCCATTTCATGGACGATATGATCGATCGTTGTTTGATCGAAGCGAGATAAAACGCTTAATGCCTCGTTGCCCTTTGTCGCTAGTTCATTGATCATCGCTTCAACATTGATTGCTTCCTTCTTTTTCTCAACTGTTTTAACCATGTCGTTCCTCCCAGTAATTTTTTTGCTAAACTCATCATAATCTGTCTATCATAGAATGTAAACGCTTTCTTAATTAAATATTCATTTCACAATAGGAGTTAGTGAACAAAACATAATGAGCGTTCTCTTATAGTTTTAGTAGTTCATTATTTTGAATCGTTAAAAGTGTGTCTTAACGAATGAAGTTACGTGGAGAATTTTTTTCTGATAAATAAAGTCCGTCATTTCTACTCATTCAAAAAAATAAAAAAAGAGAACTTTGTGTTCTTTTGATCAAATTGATTTTTTACTTCTTATAGGAAGTTTTAAGCTCTTTATAGAAAGTTGCAAAAGCCGATTAAAACCAGTATTATGGTACAAGTTGCAAACACATACATATAGAAGAAAGTAGGAAATTAAATGACTGAACCTGCCATTTCTTATCGTTTAATAAAGAAAGAAAAACATACAGGCGCACGCTTAGGAGAAATCATCACTCCTCACGGGACATTCCCGACACCTATGTTCATGCCAGTAGGAACTTTAGCTACTGTCAAAACCATGTCGCCAGAAGAATTGAAAACGATGGGTGCTGGAATTATTTTAAGCAATACCTATCATCTTTGGTTACGCCCAGGAGAAGATCTGGTCGCTGAAGCGGGTGGACTACATAAATTTATGAATTGGGATCAACCCATTTTGACAGATTCTGGTGGTTTCCAAGTTTTCTCCCTTGCAGATATGCGTAATATCGTCGAAGAAGGGGTCCATTTTAAAAATCATCTAAATGGTTCGAAAATGTTCTTATCTCCAGAAAAAGCTATTGATATTCAAAATAAATTAGGCTCAGATATTATGATGAGTTTTGACGAGTGCCCGCCTTTTGATGAAAGTTATGACTATGTGAAAAAATCCGTGGAACGTACGTCTCGTTGGGCTGAACGGGGATTGAAGGCCCATGCCAATCCGACAACCCAAGGATTGTTTGGGATTATTCAAGGAGCCGGTTTTGAAGATCTACGCCGTCAAAGCGCCAAAGACCTCGTCAGCATGGATTTCCCAGGCTATTCTATCGGCGGCCTTTCTGTTGGAGAGCCAAAAGAAGAGATGAATCGTGTCTTAGAATTTACTACACCATTGATACCAGAAAATAAACCCCGTTACTTAATGGGCGTGGGAGCAGCTGATTCTTTGATTGACGGTGTGATTCGTGGTGTGGATATGTTTGATTGCGTGTTGCCAACTCGAATCGCTCGTAATGGGACCTGCATGACTTCAAGTGGACGGCTAGTTGTTAAGAATGCAAAATACGCACACGATTTTCGTCCGTTAGATGAAAAATGTGATTGCTATACTTGCCGTAATTACACACGAGCATATATTCGTCATCTGATTCATTGTGATGAGACTTTCGGGATTCGTCTGACGTCATATCATAATTTATATTTCTTAATCAACTTGATGAAACAAGTTCGTCAAGCAATCATGGATGATAATCTATTAGAATTCCGCCAAGCTTTTTTTGAAGAGTATGGTTTTAACAAGCAAAACGCAAAAAGTTTCTAAAATCTAATCAAAAAAGCTAGTGAAACGTTAGAAACTTTGATACAGTTAAAAGTGGATTTACTAAGAATGCGAGGGGAATTTTAAAATGGGAAACTTTTCAATGATTATCTTACTTGTGTTGATGCTGGGAATGTTCTTTATGATGAACCGTTCTCAAAAGAAACAACAAAAAGAACGTCAAAGTTTATTAGATGCTATGAAAGTTGGAGATGGTGTCGTAACTATCGGCGGTCTACACGGTGTGATCTCTGAAATTAATACAAGCGATAAAACAGTTACTTTAGACTGTGAAGGTATTTATTTAGTATTTGACCGTTCTTCAATCAAAATAGTCAAATCAGGTGTTGGTCCAACCACAGCAGCTGAAACAAAAAACGTTGAACCAGAATCAACAGAATCAGTAATTGAAGAAAAATCAGAAGATAAAACTGACGATAAATAAACCATCGTTACGATTTGTTCAGTAAGCCCGTATTTATACGGGCTTTTTTTGTGTCTATTTTCAAAATATCAAAGAAGAAAAAATAAATAATCTTAAGCTAACAGCTAGAAAAATCCACTTGTTCAACTATAGAGATGAATATATTGTGAAAAAAGTTCTTTATATGTAATGATTTTGTTTTACAGGCGGAAAAAGGTATGTTTTTACAATCATTGAAACAATCGTGTTTAATGAGACTTTACTAGGTGTGAAAAAAATCACAAAAAACTATTTACAAACGTTTTCCGATATTGTATGATAATCATGTGAAAAGGAACACAAAAATTTCTAGGAGGATACACATGGCTAAAGCGATTGAAAAAGAAAAAGACGCAATCAGCGTAGAACAGATAATTGATGAACTAGCAGCAAAGGCAAATGTTGCTCTGAAAGAAATGGAAGATTTCGACCAAGAAAAAGTTGACCATATCGTTCATGAAATGGCGATGGCGGCATTAGACAAACACATGTTATTGGCAAAAATGGCGGTAGAAGAAACTGGTCGCGGTATCGTTGAAGATAAAGCTATCAAAAATATGTATGCATCAGAATATATTTGGAACAGCATTAAACACGATAAAACAGTTGGTATCATTGGTGAAGACAAACAAAAAGGATTGATCGAAGTTGCTGGACCTGTCGGCGTTGTTTGTGGGGTCACACCTACTACTAACCCGACATCTACAACGATTTTCAAATCAATGATCGCATTAAAAACAGGAAATCCGATTGTATTTGCCTTCCATCCAAGTGCTCAAAAGTGTTCCTCAGAAGCCGCACGAATCGTTCGTGATGCAGCGATTGCTGCCGGCGCTCCAGAAAACTGTATCCAATGGATCGAAAAACCATCGATCGATGCAACATCTATGTTGATGAATCATCCAGGCGTTGCGATTGTTTTAGCGACAGGTGGACCTGGCATGGTGAAATCTGCTTACTCAACAGGAAAACCAGCGTTAGGTGTCGGGGCAGGTAATGCACCTTCATACATTGAAAAAACAGCAAAAATCAAACGAGCTGTCAACGATTTAATCGTCTCTAAAACCTTTGATAATGGGATGATCTGTGCCTCTGAACAAGGGATCATCGTTGACAAAGAAATCTACGATGAAGTGAAGGCAGAATTCCAAGCACATCAAGTCTATGTAGTGAAAAAAGCTGAATTGAAAAAATTAGAAGATGCCGTAATGAATGAAGGAAAATACGCAGTCAATCCTGCAATCGTTGGTCATTCGGCAGAAGACATCGCACAACGTGCCGGGATTAAAGTTCCTGCAGGCACAAAAATGTTGATTGCAGAATTAGATGGTGTCGGTGCCGATTATCCGCTGTCTCGTGAAAAACTTTCTCCTGTTTTAGCGATGGTCAAAGCGAATGATCACGCACATGCATTTGAACTTTGCCAAGGAATGTTGGAATTAGGCGGACTTGGACATACTGCAGTCATCCATACAGAAGATGAAGACTTACAAGTGAAATTCGGTTTGCGGATGAAAGCCTGCCGAATCTTAGTCAATACCCCATCAGCTGAAGGCGGTATCGGCGATATCTACAATGAAATGATCCCATCATTGACACTTGGTTGTGGTTCATACGGGAAGAACTCAGTATCTAAAAACGTATCTGCTATTAACTTGATCAATGTTAAAACTATCGCGAAACGGAGAAATAATATGCAATGGTTTAAACTTCCACCAAAGATCTATTTTGAAAAGAACTCTTTATTGTATCTAACAAAAATGCCAAATGTGGAACGTGTTATGTTGGTCTGTGACCCAGGAATGGTTCAATTTGGTTATGCCGATATCGTAAGAGAAGTATTAGGTCGTCGTAAAAATGATGTTAAAGTTGAAGTTTTCTCTGAAGTTGAACCAAACCCATCAACTAACACCGTTTATAAAGGCCTAGAATTGATCAATGACTTTAAACCAGATACTATTATCGCACTTGGCGGCGGTTCAGCAATGGATGCAGCCAAAGGTATGTGGATGTTCTTTGAACACCCAGATACATCTTTCTTCGGCGCTAAGCAAAAATTCTTAGATATTCGGAAACGGACGTATAAAATTCCTGATGCGGAAAAAGTTCAGTTTGTCTGCATCCCGACAACTTCTGGTACTGGTTCTGAAGTAACTCCATTTGCGGTTATTACCGACAGTGAGACGCATGTGAAATACCCATTAGCCGATTATGCATTGACACCAGATGTGGCGATTATCGATCCGCAATTTGTGATGACTGTACCTGCATCTGTTACGGCAGACACTGGGATGGATGTTTTGACACATGCAATCGAATCCTATGTCTCTGTAATGGCTTCAGATTATACTCGCGGTTTGAGTTTGCAAGCAATCAAGATTGTCTTTGATTATTTGGAAAAATCAGTTAAAACAGCAGATCCAGAATCACGGGAAAAAATGCATAATGCTTCCGCAATGGCTGGGATGGCGTTTGCCAATGCCTTTTTAGGAATCTCTCATTCGATTGCTCATAAGATTGGTGGGGAATACGGAATCCCTCACGGCCGAACTAACGCGATCTTATTGCCGCACGTTATTCGATACAATGCCAAAGATCCGCAAAAACATGCGATGTTCCCTAAATATGATTACTTCCGAGCTGATACTGATTATGCAGATATTGCAAGATTCTTAGGCTTAAAAGGCAATACGACCGAAGAATTAGTCAGCGCATTGGTTGAAGCAGTCTACAACTTAGGTAAGGCAGTTGGGATTGAGATGAACTTGAAAGCACAAGGTGTTACGCAAGAAACATTGAATTCAACGGTGGATCGGATGGCTGAATTGGCCTATGAAGACCAATGTACGACAGCTAATCCAAAAGAACCATTGATCAGCGAGCTAAAAGAGATTATCGTAACAGCTTACGATTACAAAGGATAAAACGATTAAAAGGTTGTGACTATCGATGTCACAACCTTTTTTGTCGAGAATGATTTTTGGACCCTTCCTTAAGATATTGGGCAGAAAAAGAATGAATTGAGATACTTTTATTTTTATTTAAAAGAGTCAATTTTTTTGATAAAATGACGCGCTTTGATTGTTATAGTCTGTGAAAAACGATAGACTGGAGTCAGGATGAGAGGAAAGGTTCGAGAGCATGGAGAAATTGAAACGAGAGATCCAAGAATTAGCTGAATCGGCTGCTCGACTACGTGCGGTCATTGATTATTTGGCGAATGAAAAAAATCTGATGACAAGTAAGGTGAACCATATCTTTATATTAGATATGCAAGATTATGTCGCCGCGCTGAATCGATTCGCCCCCTCGGATTCAAAAATCTCTGCAACACCGGCTGAAATCAAGCAGATCAATCATCTTCTTACCCAGCAATATGAAATAATGAAAATCATTCAAAGAGATTACATCCGAGTCAAAGGATCTGAGCCTGCTGATCAAGAACTTTATGACAAGAAGATCCGCCAATTGAAACGTTTGAAGATTATCAATCAATTGCTGTTACAAGATAATATCTTCTTTCAATCGATGTTGGATGCTAAAAAAATCAGCGGGACTATTCGTATTGGTGAAAAGAAAAATTGGCTGCAACGCTTGTTTAGAAGATAGAATCCGTATTTTTGTAGGAATTAAATAAGGGACTGCGACAGTTGTCGCAGTCCCTTATTGTGTTAAATAGGAATAATTATTTCCGAGTAGCTAATTTTTTATAATCAATTCCACGAGTTTCACACCATTCTTTGGGAGCGCCAGTCAGGATTACTGGATTGTGGATCAGATCAGCAGTAGTTGTTTTATTCGTCATTAAATACAGTCGTTCAAGTTGTTTTTTCCAGTCCTCAATCATTTCGATTGTCGCTTCGATGCCATGACGCAGCAGTTGATCTAAAATTGTCCCAGAAACGCCCACAGCTTTTGCCCCTAAGCAGAGAGCTTTAAAAATATCAAAGGCGTTTCGAACACCGCCAGAAGCAAGTAAGGTCATTTCGGGAATGTTTTGTGCCTCTAATAAAGAAACCACTGTAGACTGGCCCCAATCATCTAAATAATGTAATTCTCTTTTTGGGCGTCGGGCATTTTCAATTTGTGAAAAACTAGTGCCTCCACGACCAGAAACATCTACAGCTTTCACACCGAGTGTTTGCAATTGAGAGATCGTTTCGTGAGTCATCCCAAAACCAACTTCTTTAACAATTACAGGAACGGTCAAAGATTGGACGGTCTTCTGGATATTTTCTGGCCATTCATGGAACTCCCGATCACCTTCAGGCATAACAAGTTCTTGCGGTACATTTAGATGGATCTGGAGTGCGTCTGCTTGAAGGATATCAACGATCTTTTTAGCATCGTCGCAGGTTCTGCCTGCTCCCATATTTCCTAAGATCAAACCAGTGGGATTTACTTGACGGACGATCGTATAAGAATCAATCACGCTAGGATCTTTAAGGGCAGCGCTGACCGATCCTGTAGCCAGCATCAAATCTGTCTCACGAGCGATGATGGCTAGATCGTGATTGATTTTTTGGGTTTTTTCACTACCGCCGGTCATCGCATTAATAAAAAATGGAGCACTTAGTTGCAATCCGAGAAATTCTGTCTGTAAATCGATTTCTTCTGATCGAGCAGTCACTAAAGAAGGGTGGAGCAAACGAACTGCATCGAAATCATTTTCTTTATTTTTTTGATGAAAAGCACGTGCCAAAGAGACGTGCTCGTCTTTACGATTCATGAGTGTCCTCCCTAAAATGAAAGACGTGTAATGGAAGCGGCGTGATACCGGCTTTTTCCCATGAACTCATTAATGGCAGGATACCGGCACGTTTATCAATGATGACAATTCCGCAATCACCGCCACCAGCGCCAGATGATTTTGCAGCTCCACCATATTTTTCTGCAAGATCATTTAATCGTTTTAATTCTTCTGTTTCAATCGATACATTGCTCAGACTAGTTAATTGATTCAATAACTGCCGATTTCTGCGGATCATTTTTTGGATCAAAGGAACATTGTTTTGTTTGAAACCTAGGATCATTTGATCAACACAATTTTTGCTGTCAGTCAAAAAGTTCTCATAAGAATTATCATAACGAGATTGATGAACTTGATCGACCAAATCAGAAGTAGAGGCAGGGCTGCCAGTCCAACCAATCAATAAGCGCAAATCTTCAGGTACTTGTAAAGGTTCAATCTGTAAATTAGGCCAAGTGCTTTCGATTAAAGTAGTCAGTTTTTCTGCTTCTAATCGTTTCAAGACCCAGTCATGATCAAACGTAGAAAAGGCTAACCAGCCGCCATAACAACTGGCAGCGATGTCTCCACAGGAACCATTGCCTTGTACATTTAAATGCGCGAGTGTTGCTAATTTGAACAACTCCAACTGCGAAAGTTGTAAATCATAAAAAACGTTCAGCGCTTTGACTGTAGCAACAGTCACTGCACCGCTAGAACCTAGGCCATATTTGCGGCCGTTGGAATTGTCTAACTCACTTGTTACTTTCAAATCAAAGAAAGCAAGTTTCTTTCCTTTTTCTTGAGCAAATTTCTCAGTGAAATGGATCGCAGCTAGTATGTAGTGGAATGGATTATCACGAATATCCAAGACCAATTCATTCTTGCGGCGTGTCCAACGGATGGGTAGATCACTATATTGAGCAGATTGAATGCTGCCGATTTTTTTAGCCGGTTCGATTGAGACCGAGATAAATTGATCAATCGCAACGATGATCGCAGGATGTCCTGGTTCGACTACGGCATATTCACCGGCGATGTATAATTTTCCTGGTGCAGATACTTCGATCATTTGGCTGACTCCTCTTTTAGGTAATAATGCTTTAAAATGTTGATGCTGTACCGTTCGCTTCGGTCAAAATTTTAATTGCCGGACCCGCATGAGCGACTACTAGTTGTTGTGTAGCGATATGACTGTTTAATGCTTGCAGCAAGGCTGTTTCATTTTTTCGCTCCACTAAAATTTTAACATTTGGTCCGGCATCCATTGTGAAATAGCAAGCCAAACCATTGTTTCTAATTTGGCGTACGAGGTTCATGACCTGCAAACTCTCAGCGGACCAATAGGTGAAGGGTGGATTTGCTGCTAATGTTGTTCCGTGCATTTTCAAAGCACTTGCTTCAGTTACTTCACCAAGTGCGACAAAATCTTTTTCAGCAATGGCTTTTTTGGCTTTAGCTAAATCTTGCGGGACACTTGTCAGCCAACCTGGATAAAATGCTGATGTTTCAACGGTTCGTTGCATGCCGTCACGACTAGAGATATCTTTTTTAGAATCGTTGACGACAACAAAGATCATACTCAAGTCATTTTCGAAACCAGCACTGGGAATTTTTACTGCATGAGAAGTTTTATCTGAATCGCCCTTTTGCCACTCCGCAAAGCCGCCGTAGATACTGCGACAAGCTGAACCGGACCCTCGGCGTGCTAAACGAGATAATTCTTCTGGCGCCAGGTCCAATTTCAATGCTGCACTGGCAGCACCTGCTAGTGCGGCCAATCCACTGGCGGAAGAAGCTAGACCAGCAGCAGTAGGGACGAAGTTTTGACTTTGAACGACTGCAGATAAGTTACAGTGCGCTTTTGAGCGTACTAAATCAAGAAAGCGACTCACTTTTACAGTCGCTTTCGAGTCTTGTAGTTGATTGTCTAAATAAAAACGATCTTCAGAGATTTCTTCTGAGAAGATGACTTGGGTCTCGGTATAAAAGGCATCCAATGTCAGCGATAAACTATTGTTCATTGGGATGATCAATTCTTGATCTTCTTTGCCCCAATATTTGATCAAGGCAATATTCGTATAAGCTCGGGCTTTACCGCTAAACATGTGCATAGACACCTAACCCTTCAATCCATGTATTCCGTGCGCCGGCATCTAATAAAATCTGTTGCAATCGACGTCCGCTAGTTTCATCTTCTGCTAAAGCGATCATACAACCACCGCGGCCGCCACCGGTCAATTTCGCTCCTAAAGCTTGGTTCTCTAACGCTGTTTCGATCAGGTGATCCAACTGTCGGTTACTTGTACCTAATAAGCGTAGTAATCCTTGGGCCTGATTCATACAGTCACCTAAGATATGCGGTTGGTTTTGTAAGACGGCTTGTTGTGCTTGGGTTGTTAGTTTGCCCAATGTTTGCATTTTTTTATTTGTTTCGTAAGGACGAAGCTCCATCAGCTGAGCAATGTCTCTGACTGCTTTACGAGTTTGACCTTTGATTCCTGTATCGGCAACCACTAAAAAAGCATCCATATTTAATTGGAAAGATTGGAAGCCGATCCCTTTTTGGTAAAGGATAGGTTCAGTACCGCTGATTGTCGTAGCATCGATTCCGCTAGGATTCCCATGAGCTACAGTTTCAGCTTGATTGACAAAATGTAATACTTTTTTTTGTGTCATCGGTTCTTCCATCCAATCAAAAACGGCTCGAGTGATAGCGACTGCAACGGCTGCACTAGAGCCCATCCCGCGTTCTGCAGGGATTGAGCTTTCGATTTTTAAATAAAATGGTTCTGGAATTTTAAAATATTTTACTAGCTGCCAAAGTAAGATCGTTACATTTCGCATCGTATTTGGTGCTTTTGAAAGTGGTCCATGAAAAAAACTAGACTCGATCCAAGACTCTAATTTATTTGCGCGAATGGTTGCTTGGATGCCTGTCCCAGAAAAAGGAAAGGCGATTGCTGGTTCTCCATAGACAACCGAATGTTCCCCCATTAATATGATTTTTCCGCTGGCATAACCGGTGCCAATCGACTTCATAAAAAAACCCCTATTTCGTTTTAGTGTAAGGATTTTTCCTAAAGAAAAATCCAACAAATCTCCTATTTAATACTAGTTACTAATGAGTTCAAACCATTAATAACTAGTGAAGGCGACGCATTTTTATATTTCCGCCTGAACAAACAGGGGATCATTTTTATCTAATAACAGTTATTCATTTCAATCTCCTTTACATTTTACTCAGAGAATGGCGACAAGTAAACGAAACTACTGAAAAGTTTTTGAAAAACAACGATTTTTTAAACATTCCTTAGAAGAAAAAAATATTTATTTTTCTGGATTTTTTGTTTGACGACACAAGATATTGGGGGTATATTGGATAAGTTGAAAAATACGCACTATATTTTGTATGAAATGAGTTGGGGGTTTATGAGCGTGATCGTATTAGCAGGAACCATTGGAGCAGGGAAGTCAAGTTTGACCGCAATGTTGTCAGAACATCTAGGAAGTCAAGCTTTTTATGAATCAATTGATGATAATGAAGTGTTGCCGCTGTTTTATGCCGATCCAGAACAGTATGCATTTTTACTACAAATTTATTTTCTAAATAAACGTTTTGATAGCATTAAAAAAGCGATGCAAGATGATAACAATGTCTTAGATCGTTCCATCTATGAAGACTCTTTGTTGTTCCATCTAAATGCCGATCTTGGTCGGGCTACGGAAACAGAAGTAAAGGTCTATGATGAATTGTTAGCTAACATGATGCAAGAATTGCCTTATGCAGCCCATAAAAAACATCCGGACTTATTAGTACATATCCGGGTTTCTTTTGAAACGATGATGGAACGTATCCAAAAACGTGGTCGCGAATACGAACAATTAGAATTCGATCCTACTTTATATGATTACTATAAAGAATTGAACAGCCGTTACGATCAATGGTATGAAGACTATAATGAAAGTCCTAAGATCCAAATCGACGGCGATCGTTTGAACTTTGTTGACGATGCTCAAGCACGAGATGAAGTTATTCGAATCATTGATGAAAAAATCTTAGAAGTCCAAGGTGTTCCTGCCGAATAATAAAAGCTTTGCCAATTCTCTTGGCAAAGCTTTTTTGTTTGCTTATTTTTGGCTGATGATGCGATTGTGTTTGTTCAGACCTAAAGCAATCCCTAATAATAATCCTAAACCAAGCATTAAGAAGAAGACGATCCCAATCAAGTCCCCACTATATAAAATCTGACCAAAAATCCCAATAATTGCACCGAGAACAATTCCGATGAATAGATTGCTGGCATAACCTAAACCGATTGATTCTTCAATTTGCGGATCGATGGATTGATAATAAGCTTGTCGTTCTTGTGCTTTACTTTCTTCATCAGATAGTGGGCGCTCTGCACGGAAAATAGCGATTGCTTTATTTAAAGCATCTTCTTCACTTAAATTTTCTTCAGTCATCAACTGAGTCATATAGTCTTTGAGATATCCTGCGATCTCATCTGTTTCTTCCTTGCGATCAGGCTTGAGGTTTTGTTTTGTTTTCTCATGGAGTTCTTGTAATTTCAATGACATCCGTTCCGGATAGCTCAGTTGGTCTTTACTCAAACTTTTTTTGACCATTTCGTCTGCAAATTTTTGGATTTTAGTATCTGTTGAAGTATTCATTTTCTTTCGTCTCCTTTATAAAAAGTATCCATTAGTTGTTTGATAAATTGCCATTCTTGTTTTTTGTGGTCTAAAAAGGCACGGCCTTTTTCCGTGATGTGATAATATTTTCGACGAGCCGCTTGACCTTCTTGCCAATAGCTGACTATATAACTATTTTTCTCTAAACGCTTGAATGCAACGTATAAAGTTCCTTCTTTTAATTCAAAAGTTCCGCAACTTAGCTCTTTGGCTTGACGAGCGAGGTCATAGCCATAGCTATCTGCTTTAGCTAAAATACTTAGAATGATGGGATCAATGTATCCACGTAAAACTTCTTTATCTATTTCCAAGTTTATACCTCCGTTTATTAAGTATATCGTGATATAAAGATAATAAAGCGATGTATTGAAAAAGTCAATCCTAAATTATTCAAAATGGTTAGAAGTGAGAAGGGAATACTGAAATGTTTGTTTTTGTTATACTGAAGGTAAGAGGATTTAGTCCAAGGAGGTTCCTGATGGATAGCAAAAAAACATTTAATCAAGAGATGTGTTCATGGATCAACGTAGACAGTACACAATCTCACGAAATAAAAAAATTACGTGCTAGTTATGAAATCAGTGATGAGATGCTGACCTATGCTTTAGATGACAATGAACGAGCGCGGGTAGAGTACGATCCGATGGAAAAAGCATTGCTGTTGATTTTTAATGTACCAAATCTTTTGAAAAAAGATAATCATTATGAGACCAGTCCGATGGCCTTTATTTTAAAAGATCAGTATTTTATTTCTTTTATAAATGAGCGGACGGCCTATGTTGAAAATGTCATTGAGAATTTACTTTTAAATGAACCCAATCAAAGTACGGCAAGTTTATTGTTCCATACGCTATTTTTGATTTCGGATTATTATTTTCCTTTGGTGGAGGAAGTAGACAGTCAGCGGATCCAGTTAAACAAGCGTTTGCGAGAAAAGACGACGAATAAAAATTTATTGGCTCTTTCCGATCTAGAGATCGGGCTAGTTTATTTAGTAACGGCGACAAAGCAAAATGCCGTGCTGTTAGAACAAGTAAAAGTACAGGCTATTTTTTCTAGTTTTACGGATAAAGAAAAAGAAGAGTTGGATGATGCGTTGATCGAAGCAAAACAAGCAGTGGAGATGACCAAACTTGCCAGCGAAATCTTGGATCAATTATCTGGCACGTATAATAATTTATTGAATAATAATTTGAATGATACGATGAAAGTTTTGACAATTTGGTCGTTATTATTGACGATTCCAACAATCGTAACAGGCTTTTTTGGCATGAATATGCCTTTGCCGTTTTCCCATTCTGAAGTTGGTTGGCTGATAACGCTGATCATCAGTTTGGGACTATCCATATGGTTGATTTTGATTTTATGGCGCCGAATACGCTAACAGAAGTTGTGGATTACATGAGTTGATTACATGAGTTGATTTAGTGAGACGACAAGTAAATATAAAAAAGAGTTGTGATTTATCACAACTCTTTTAAGATAAATGTTTCGATGACTTCAGCTACAGCACTTTGTTCATGTGTTGCAATAGTCGTATGCTGAGCGGCTGATTTGATAGAAGGCACAGCATTTGCCACAGCGACGCCTAATTTGGCAGCTTGGATCATAGTAAGATCGTTTATATTGTCTCCGATAGCAATTGTTTCATCCATGGAAATCTGTAAGTGTTCGGCTAATAGTTTCAGAGCCATTCCTTTATTGACCCCTTTTGGATTGAATTCGATGTAACGGTTGGAAGAATAACTTATTTCTAACTGTGCTCGCAGATCAGCAGGCAGTTCTTGTTCTAGTTTTTCTAAGTAATTGCGGTCCAAATTTTGGAACAACACTTTGTAACATGTTTGATTTTTGAGAAAGCTGAAATCATCATCCAGACGTTTTTCGTGAGGAATCGTGGACAGATACGCATCTTCATCAGGATTACTGTGATAAAGATAGGTTTGTTCAAATGTATAAAGATGGATTGCCACGTCATAGGCGGCACCGAATGCAAATAGACGGGTAAGAATCTCAAAGCTTAAAGGGAAATCGTTGATAATTGTCGGTCCCTGATTTTCAACGATTATCCCGCCGTTAAAACCAATCATGTAATGATTTGCTTGATTTTCAGCAGCTAATTCTTTCAATGTTTGTTTGATTGAGTAAAATCCGCGACCAGTCGCTGGTGTAAAGATCAATCCTTGAATTTCGGCTTTTTTTATGGTTTCTTGTGTCTTTTGAGAAACATGCCGGTTTTTATCTAACAATGTTTCATCCAAATCACAAGCAATCAATCGATACATATAAAAGAACCTCCTTCGTTTTTCTTGATCTCATTATAACAAAAACCGAGTGGAGCCACTCGGTTTTATTGTTTCGAATGAAACGTTCGATTATAAAAACTTAAGCTAGTGTTTATCAAATAGGCTGCAAGAAGTCCCAATAGACTGCCGATTACAATGCCAAGAAAGCGAAATTGGATCAAGGTATAAAGATATTGTTGCTTCGCCAGCATGGCTAGCATCAAGGACATCGGTGTGGTGAAAAATTGCGCGAGGGCATAATTACGTTTGATAAAGTATTCAACCGTAACAAATAACAGCGTGATCACGACCAATGTCTCAAAAATGGACAAAGACAAATTCAATAAAAATGCAGCAATCAATAGTCCGATAATTGTCCCGAAGATGCGTTGGACATTGCGATGAGCCATAGCACGGAGCGTATCTCCTTGTAAGATAGCCGCACAGGAGACCACTAGCCAGTAAGGATTTTCTAATTGTAATCCCATACTTAGATATACAGCGAAAAATAAAATACAACTATATAAAAGACTATCAATAATTACCGCTGGATCTGCGATGATCCGTGTTTTTAAGGATTTACTCGTTTTAGTTACAGGCAGAGGAGTCTTTTCCATAAAATGCAAAAGAAATGCAAAAATTAAGGCGAAAATTACACCGATAAAAAAATAGCTGCTCATGAACGGAATCTTCGTTAAAGTGATTTTTGTACTTGTCCCCATTGCAGTCACCATGACGACAAAAAAAGGTCCAGGTTTAGCAATCTCGTGTAGCCGAAAGAAAAAGCGTCCTAAAAAACCAATTAGTGCTACTACAATCGGAGCAGTCCAAGATGCGTGTGTGGAGAGCATTCCGAGAAAATTTCCTAAAGTTAAGAAACTGCCGATAATCAATAAGCGTAGGAGTAATTGTTTTAATGGGAGTCTTTGGTAGTAGAGAAAGGTGAAAATACCTAATGATCCAAAACTAGCGATCGCTAGTTGATGAGATAAGTAACCGGTGAGCAACACACTAATCATACAAAGGCCTGCGCCAATTAAGCGGAAAGGGGATTCCTTTGGTTTATTGTAATGAATCAATTCTTTCAAAAAAGATTGTTCCATTCTATCACTTCCTTCATTCTCTACGTTAGCATAATTCCAGAAGAAAACTCAACAGAAAGTTTCTGAAAACAAAAAGAAAGAAGAATAAAGTGATTGACATCTTACAAAAATACTTGTATACTGTTAAAGTTGAGAAATGAAAGCAGAAGCACCCGCTTCTCGCCTTATGCGAATATCTCGCTGGGCTAGATAGTTAATGACTGATCTTTTCGATGAGTCAAACTACGCGCGGGTTCGTAAAGAACTCGTTTTTTTATTCGCTTTTTTTCTCTCAAAAAATTTGGAGGTGAATGACCATAGCAAAGGATATGATGGTTAACGACGGCATTCGTGCGCGTGAAGTACGTTTGATCGGACAAGACGGCGAACAATTAGGTGTAAAATCGAAAGTAGAAGCCTTAAAAATTGCTGAACAAGCAAATCTTGATGTAGTCCTAGTAGCACCTGGTGCGAAACCACCGGTAGCACGTATTATGGATTACGGTAAATACCGATTCGAACAACAGAAAAAAGAACGTGAAGCTCGCAAGAAACAAAAAGTGATCAACGTTAAAGAAGTTCGTTTAAGTCCAACGATTGACGTAAACGACTTTAACACAAAACTTCGTAACGCACGCAAATTCTTGGAAAAAGGCGACAAAGTGAAAGCTTCGATCCGTTTCAAGGGCCGTGCCATTACCCACAAAGATATTGGTCAAAAAGTTCTTGATCGCTTAGCTGAAGAAACTGGCGATATCGCGACAGTGGAACAAAAAGCGAAGATGGATGGACGTAGCATGTTCTTAGTGCTTGCACCGAAAGAGAAGAAAGACTAGCAATAATTTTTGAGAATGCTTCTTTAACACTAGTTGAAGAGTATGCGAAATGAAAAGTAGGAGGAATTTTAGTCATGCCAAAACAAAAAACACATCGCGGTTTAGCAAAACGCGTAAAACGCACTGGTAACGGCGGTTTAAAACGTTTCCGCGCGTTCACAAGTCACCGTTTCCACGGGAAAACTAAAAAACAACGTCGTCAATTACGTAAAGCGTCGATGGTATCAAAAGGCGATTACAAACGTATCCGCCAACAATTGGCACGCATGAAATAATTGCGCAACCCGCTTTACAATTAAAAAAATTCAATGATTTATTTATTAGGAGGAATTAAACATGGCACGTGTTAAAGGTGGAACTGTAACTCGTAAACGTCGTAAAAAGACATTAAAACTAGCTAAAGGTTACTACGGTTCAAAACACACTCTATTTAAAACAGCTAAAGAACAAGTAATGAATTCATACAACTACGCATACCGCGATCGTCGTCAAAAGAAACGCGACTTCCGTAAATTGTGGATTGCTCGTATCAACGCAGCAGCTCGTATGAATGGCTTGAGCTACTCAAAATTAATGCACGGTCTTAAAGTTGCCGGTATCGAAATCAACCGCAAAATGTTAGCTGACTTAGCAGTTAACGATGCAGCTGCTTTCACTGCACTAGCTGACCAAGCCTCAAAAGCCCTAGAAAACAAATAATAGGCAACTTTTGAATACCCCAAACCCACTATAATCAGTGGGTTTTTTATTTTGCATTTTGTTATATTTCATTCATAAACTCAGCAAAACGATTAGCTGTTTTATCTCTTTGGTCTTTGGATAAGTGAGTGTAAATATTCAGTGTCGTTTTCACATTAGAATGTCCAAGTCTTTCTTGAGCTTCTTTAATTGGGATATTTGCTTTGTATAATAGACTTGCATGTGTATGCCTGAAACCGTGCATTGTGATTGTTTTGATTTCTTTACCAGTTTTTTTCCTATATAGTCTCTGAATTGTTAAAAACCACTCTTTAGTTATACCTGATTCGAGATAAGTATTTTTGTAATTAGAAAAAATAATCTGATTAGGGTTTAGCTTGGGTAAATCAAATTTTATTGCTTGTTTTTCCTGCCATGTTTTTAAAGCTACTAATGTGGTATCGTCCAAGCTTATTCTTCTAAAACCAGCCTTTGTTTTCGGTGGGTGAACTAGGGTTTTGTTTCTGTCTCCTTTAGCAACAGTTTTAGTTACTTCTAAATACTTCTCGTCAAAATTAATATCCTCCCAAGTTAAAGCAAATGCTTCTCCTTTGCGTAATCCAGTAAATGCCAATGTTCTAAAAAAGGCATATCTTTCAGAATCAAAATTTTCTTTTGTAAATCTCAGAAACTCGATTAATTCTTCTTTAGTAAAAAAATTTGAAAACTCTTCATACTGATTTAAATTAAGATTGGTTACTGGTTTTTTAATATTTGCCATTGGGTTTTGATAGATTAATTCTAAGAACATAGCATGTTCCATTACTCTATTAAAATAGTAAATAAACCTACTAGCTCTTTTTGGTTTATCTTTATACCATTCATTTACTATTTGCTGACAATAAATTGGAGTAATGTCTTGGATTCTCATTTCTTGAAATTTTGGTAATATAGCATACTTGAATTCACATTTAGCTGTAACTGCAGTACTTTCCTTTACTAAGTTGCAATACTGCTTATACCATAGTGTGAAAATTTCATTAAAGGTATGGTGTTTCTTAGGTACATACTGTTCAGTTGCAACCAAAAGACTTAATTCCGCTAATGCTAAACTAGCTTCTTCCTCTGTTTTAAACCCCCTTCTAGTTGTTTTCTGTTTCTTCCCATTCTTAGGATTAACACCTACATAGTAGTCAAACATGTAATTGATAGTGCCATCTTGCTTTTTGTATGGTTTGATTTGTGCCATAAAAATTCTCCTTTTTATGGCATAGGATAAAGTTAAGAACATTATATGATATCGAGTAATAGAATACGATGTTTTATTTGATGTAATAAATGGAATTAAATCATTTATTTTAGACTTCAAAACAACCTTATTTGAAATAATGCTATAATATAAAAAGAGTTTTAATATAAAAAAAGGAAATTTAAAGTATGAAAAATTTTAATGCTTCAGCATCAATTTTTGGATGGCATTTTCAAATCAACGTAGCTATATTTTTTATGTTAAATGAAATTCAAAATATTGACAGTGTAAGAGTAGAAGGAAAAGATGAAGATATTGAATTTAATCTAAAAACAGGTAATAAGATATTTATCCAAGCAAAATCAAAGTCTGATTTAGGAATAGATAAGAAAGCTTTGGAAAAATTTTCGGAAGGGTTAAAAACTCTGATTTATGCCTCGAATAATAAATCGTATGAGAGGCTTTACTTTGTTACTAACTATCCTAATCCTATTGGAGGACAGCAGTCTCATTACTATATGTTTATGGGTGGAAATTATATTGAAAGACAATTTTTAGAGCTTCCTGAGTCATCTATAAAGAGAGCTTTGAAAAAAATTAAGGAAATTGAGAAATCAGAAAATTTGAAATTTGATATTGATAATTTTCGTATTGTAGTCATGCCTTTTGATGGAAATATAAAGTCAACAAGAGAAAGAATAATAGAGTCGAAACTCAAAGACTTTTTAACCCGTATCTCTATGAAAGAGAGTTATGCTAGGGAAATACTTGAAATATGGCAAAGTGATTTATTCTTTAACGCAAGTGACAAAGATACTAATATAAATCTATCCAAAAGACAATTGATGTGGCCTGTCATATCAATTTGCTGTAATTTAAGGGAAAGTGATAAAGTTGTAATAGACTATGAAGAAGAACTGGGCTTAGATAAAGAAGAAGTTGAACTCATAATTTCTAGATATGAGGACTTTATTAATAGACAGACAGAACGTTTTGATTTTGCAACTAAAGTAATAGGTGATTTTTCTGTGCATAGAAAATCACATAATAGAAGAGAAAAAAATATTAATTATTTTGTGCTTAAAAACTGGAATAGTTATGTGGATGCTATATTCACTGATTCCATGGATGCAGAGCTTTTAGAGACTCTGATAAAAATAATTTTATTTAAAATATTGAACAATAAACAGGTGATTAATGAGATGATAACGGAGGTGAATCTTTAATGTATTTTAGAAGCCTAGAGCTATCATATGGAAATTCTGTGAAGACTTTTCTTTTTAGTGAGAATGTTAATTTAGTTGTGAGTAAGGAAAATAGTGTGGGGAAATCCACTTTACTAAGACTTCTATTTTATTCAATGGGATACTCTATACCAGGAACTAAAGGAATCAAGTTCAAAAATGTTAAAACTAAATTAACTATAGAGACTAACAAAGGATTAATTATTCTTGAAAGAGATGATAAATTTATAGATTTTAAACAAAATGGAAATACACATTTATTTTTTTTACCTAACGATTCTGAGTCGTTGCATAGCTTTATCTTCGAAACTGATAATGAGAAGGTTTTATCCAATATTTTAGGTGCGATTTATCTAGACCAAGAAAAGGGATGGACGTTATTAAATCGAGGAATTGTCATAGGTAAACAATACTTTAATCTAAAAGATTTGATTTCTGGATTAGCAGAACGTGAAAGTAGAACTCTTGAATTAGAGTTAGAATCAGTCGTTTCTGAACAAAAGAAATATAAGACAATGAAAAATTTATATGATTATAAAACTACTTTGCTGGATATTAAAGATAGTGATTTTTCAAGTGATTATATAGACGAGTTAGAACGAGATTTAAATATTCTGCTTATGGACAAAAATATATTAAAAAAACAGATTAAGGATATTGAGGTATCCTATAAAGACAATATTTCATTTGTTGAATATATTGAAAATATGCGTCTATATATAGAAAATAACGGAGAAAAAATACAAGTAACCAAAGAAAACTTAGTTGATTTTGAGGATAATCAAGAGTTGTTAAATACTAGAAAAAAAATATTAGAATTCAAAAAAAGAAAGTTAGAAGCAAAAATAATAGAAGTTCAAGATAAAATAGCAAAAGAGAGTAGTTTAATTTCATTACAAAGCGAGATTCAAAAATTTGATTCTCAAGTTGCTAATCTAATTATTAATCCGATATCTCTAGATAAAATCATCAAACAACTCAAACAGAGAGAAAAAGAATTGAAAAAGATGATATTTGATAAAATAACAATAAATAATAGTATAATTGATAATGTGTATCTATCTATACAGAGATATGCCAAAGAATTAGATATTTATCAATATATGGATGACAATAGGGATTATATATTTACAGATGATTTAAAAGGTTTTTCTGGGGCTGTATACCATAAAATGGTTTTTAGCTTCAAAATGGCTTATATTATTGAATTACAGAAATATTTAGGATACAAACTGCCTATAGTGCTGGATTCACCTAGTGGAAGAGAGGTTGACCAAAAAAATATTTCCGACATTATGAAGATATTATCTAGAGATTTTAAAGATAATCAAATCATTATTGCTTCCATATATGATGACTATGGATTTGAAAAAACTAATAGAATAGAGTTGGATAAGGGGATATTTATATAACAAGTATTTGAATAATGGTTTGACGTTGAGTGTATTATGCATCAACGTCTTTTATGTTCTACAAATTTGCAACCTCCAAATTATGATGCTATAAAGGTCCTTAGCAGGGATACTTTTATAATTAGTATCCATCACCAATCCTATTCTATCAATCTTTCATTTTTGATTTATAGGGAGATGGATACTTTTATATTTAAATACACTATAAGTATCCATAAATAGTGCATCTTAGGGAGGTAATTTATGGGACAAAAAATGATTAATGTCAAACCGATAAAAAATAAGGAAACGCTAATTCAATTTGGAAAAGAATTACAAAAGGGCAAACACGGAAAAAGAGATTATTTGATTATGGCAATTGGAATAAAGACAGGGTTACGGATTTCAGATATACTTAATTTAAAGGTTTCTGACGTGAAAAATAAAACACAAACAGAAATTATTGAACAAAAAACAGGAAAAAGAAGAACGTTGCATTTAAACAGATTGACCGTATCTATTATTGAATATTTAAATGAAGAACATGATTCTCAATCAGAATGGTTGTTTCCAAGTCCTTCAGATAGAAGTAAACCCTTGGCAAGTCATCAATATTACAAAATCATGCAAAAAGTAGCTGATAGTATGGGGTTAGATTATATTGGCACACATACACTAAGAAAGACTTTTTCTTATTTCTTTCTAAAGCATAATCGAGGAGATATTGTAACATTAATGAAAATTTTAAACCACAGTAGCCAAGCAGTAACTTTAAGATATGCTGGTATTGAAGAAGACGATATCAAAGCGAAATTAGAAGATTTTGACCCATTTAAGTAAATAAACCACAATCAATTAAGATTGTGGTTTTTGCTTGTCTTTTTTTAATTGAGCAGTATTGTACTTTTCCTTATTTAAATAACTTTGAAAATACAAGTTATCTGCATTATCATACTCAGTTTTATTATCAGAAATATAAATGGCATCTTTAGAATTTTTGTGTAAGGTTAAATAATAGAAGAAATCAACTATACAGGGAATTGCTTGTAACTTATATTGATTATTTTCTTTCGTAAAGTAACAAAGTTCATTAGAATCATTCAGATAAACTAAAATATCATTCCTAATAAGCGTGGTATTATTTTTCAAATTTCTAAACGAGACATCTGCTAAGTTAGATTGTATGGCAGGGATAAATTCTTTAGTTGGAATAGCTAATATATCAACAGTTTCTAAAGAGGTTGTATAATATTTTTCTTGTAGCATATCTGAAAAAGAAGCTACTCTAATTGGGAATTTAGTCAATTCGTTGATGATAAACTGACTAAAATACTTTCTATTTTCTTCAGAAGTTAATTGATTGTATCGTTTATTTGCAAGTTTTTTTATAGATTTATCATTTTTATAGTTATATTTACCTGAAGCAAATACTGAAAGATAGAGCTGTTTGTTCTTATAAGGTGAATCAATTACTTGAATTTTATTGGTATACAAGCCAATTGTAACCAAATATTGAACGACCATTGACTGCAAGTCTAAATCCTTCATATGTTTCAAGTCATAGTTACTAACATAATAGAAGTGTTTATTTAATTTTCCTCTAGATATTATTTTATTCTTTTTTAAGGTCTTCAGCCGTGCCTCTAGGCTGATACGATTGCATTGCAAGAGCTTAATTAAGGTGTTCTCATATATTCCGTTTGATTGGGTAATGATGTCTATTAATTCCTCAGAATCAATTGCCCGATTGTTTACAAAAAGTGTGGTCATATACACTCCCTCCTATAGTTTTATCTGTTTTATTTTTAAAAGTATCCATTCTCGTAACTATCCATAAGTAACCCTACACTCTCATAACTCTCCATTCTCATTTCTATCCATCATTTGGTGATGGTATTCAGATAGAAAATTTTTCCATTTTTTGCTTATGCAGCTGTTTTGGAAAATTCACGGAGGTTTCCATTGTAATTTCTCCGAATTCACCTCATAAATGACATAGTTTTCAAAATGTTATCACAAAAGTTATCATTTTGTTATCATTTGATTTTTTGAAAAAACCTCTTTTTTAGGGTTGATGTAGGGATTAAGTAGGGTATGAAAATCAATAGATGTAGGGATTATGAAGGGGTTCATAATTTAATAAAGTATCCCTGGTTTACGAAAATATCTATCTCATAAGTATCATTTAAAAATTATCCCACCCCTACATTACCCCTTCATTATACCATCCGTTTCTTAGTACTGGAAATTTGAGTGTTGTGTGTAAGTCTACTTGTCTATAAAAGTGATGTGTGATTATTAAATTAGTGTTATTTAGATTTTTGTGTATTCTAATTCTGTAACACTTATTATTTTCAGACACAAAAATAATTTATTTGGAAGTAGAAATTGTATAATCTTGGTATCAAAAAGAATCTAGGTGAAAGTATGAAAGAAATGGTCCTCAGGGATACACTTAATTAAAGATTTACAGCAATTGAGGTATTACGACCGATTAGTTACGATTACAACGACTACTGAAAGTCCAAAACTTGTTCCGTTTTTCATAAAACAGTCTCCTTTATTAGTTATTTTATTATTTTCCGAAATTATACCTATTTCAAACTGTTTTACAAATTCTAGCATCTCTTATTGGTTATTAAACATTATTATAACAGTGTTTTCTACTGACTTTAAAGGTAAATAATAGAAAAGTAAAGGCATAAGTTATTTGCTGGACAATTGTTATATTTGATGTGATAATTAAATTACCTTAAAGAGAAGTATTTTAAATCATCTCTGTGTATTGTTTATTTGTTGTTGTTCTTCATAGTTGAGCTTGAGAAGCGAATTAGTAAAGAAATTTTTCGGAAAAAGGAAAAAACGATCAGTCATTACCAAAAAGACTAATCGTTTTGCTTAAAGATACGAATGAGAGATGAGTTCAGTCAGTTGACTGAGCTCATTTTTGGTAGGGATAGTTGATAAATAGACTACGGGTATCGGGGCAAAATCTAGAGGAATATTCGAAACAATCAAATCTCCGGTTTGAACAAGGGACTCTTGCAGTTGAGAAACTTCGAGGGAAATCAAGTGGATACGTTTGCCTAAATAATCAGCTAATTCTTGCTGCAAAAAAGTTTTCCAGGCAGGTTCGCTTTGAAAAACAAAAAAGAGCGTCTTAGTGTGTGGACGGATTGTGAAAATCGCCTGTTGGCTCAAAAGAGAAAAAAGACTCACGAAATAGGTCGTATCATCAATCATAGAAAACTGTGGCAGGCGTTCAAACAACATCAGACTTTTTTCAGTTAAAATGGGGTAGATCTCATTTCTTTCTAGTAGTAATTCTTGGTATTCCAACTGAAATTGTTTTGATAATGCAGGTGATTCAGCATACTTTAATAGTAGTAACAATAAATTTGTTGGCAAATTTGCCTGCGGCAATGCTTGTAACTGAAGTTCATCAGCGATTTCTCGAATGATTTGCTGAATATTTTTTTTCAATAAGGGATATTCTTTTGCTAGTACCGCTGAAACACGTTTTCCTAAAGGACTATTGTAATTCCAACCTTCTAAGAAACAGAAAAAAGCAAAAAAGATTTCTTCATCTTGTAGGTAGACGCCTTCTTTTTTATATAAATCTTTCAAAAAAGGAGCATAGAGAAGAAATATCGGATCGTTTGCCTCAAAACTGAAACCGTTAATCGAACATCCAGCTTTGATTCGAATACTATTGATAAAAAACCAACAAATGCCAAAGATTTGTTCTGTATCTACAGCTAAATCTTTACTAAGTTCTTTAGTCAAAAAATGTAAATAGTGCTCCTCATGAATCGAGTAATCTTCAAAAAAATAATTGTTATGAGTAAAAGGCAGCAAGAGCCGATGATAAAAAATCCGGATAGCACTTTCTTCACCAACTAAAGTTGCTTGTGTGGAAGTCAAATGAATCTTGATATTAAAGGCGTGCAATTGCCGATTGATTTTGGTTCGTTGGCGCTTGAGTGTTTCGTAAGAGACACCAGTTTCATCAAGAAAATGCAGAATGTTTAGTTCTTTCGTAAAAAATAGTTCTTTGATCAACTGTAAGCTGACAGAGTGGGGCAGGAAAGCTTCCCAGAGATCATTGGTCAAGGCATGGTCTTGTGAGCTCAAACGAATACCTTGTTTAGTTGAATCCAATGTCCAATTTTCTGGTAGATAGCTGCGGATCAGCTGTAAATCAGAAAAAATGGTTCGTTCTGTTGTGCCAATTTTTTTTGCTAGTTCTTTGGCAGTTAATTGGGAATGATTAAGGAGCTGCTCTAAAAGTAGAATCTGACGATAAATATCTTTTTCAGTAATAATTTTTTTCAGCATTGAGTACATGTAGAAGCCCCCTTTAAAAACAAGCATACGCAAAAAAGAAATACTTGGTCAAGCAGCAACTACTCGTTCGTTTAAGTTCTAAGGATTTTTTTTACGGGGAAAGTAGTCTATACTTCTATAGGTAAGAAAAAATAGTTTTTCAGAGAGAATGGGTAGGATGTTACAACGAAAAATCGGCAATAGTTATTGGGAAGCTTCAGCAATTGCTTTAGGTATTATGCGTATGTCTGCGCTAACGCCAACAAAGGCGGCAAAAGTTTTAGAGACAGCGTTAGAAAGTGGCATCAATTTTATTGATTCGGCAGATATGTATGGCAACGGAAAATCAGAATTGATTTTTGGCGCTGCCTTGAAAGAAGCCAAAATCTCTCGTGACAAGTTTTTTATCCAGTCAAAAGGCGGGATTGTAACTGGCGAGGACAAGCGGTATGATTTTTCAAAACAACATTTATTGGATTCAGTCGATGGTATCTTGGAACGCATGGGTATCGATTATTTAGACAGTTATCTTTTGCATCGTCCAGATCCATTGATGGAGCCAGCAGAAATCGCAGAAGCTTTTGATCTTTTACAAGCTAGCGGAAAGGTTCGACACTTTGGGGTATCAAACTTTAATCCGGAACAATTCCAACTATTACAATCTCAAGTGGATCAAAAGTTGCTGATCAATCAATTACAATTTTCAATCATGCATACTGGTATGATTGATTATGGTATGCATACGAATATGACAGACACTCGTTCTTTTGATCATGACGGTGGTGTATTAGAATTTTCACGACGTAAAGGTGTGACGATCCAAGCGTGGTCACCATTCCAATATGGCTTTTTTGAAGGCGTGTTCGTCGACAATGAGAAATTCCCAGAATTAAATGAGTTGTTAGCTAAGCTCGCTAAAAAATATGATACGAACAAAAATGCGATTGCAACTGCTTGGATTCTGCGTCATCCTGCTAATATGCAAGTGATTTTAGGTACGATGAATCCGACGCGCATCAAAGAAAGTGCAGCTGGAGCAGCGGTAACTTTAACAAAACAAGAATGGTATGACGTGTACTTTGCTGCAGGAAATGATCTACCTTAATTAAGAAAAAAGATTTGGATGACGATCCAAGTCTTTTTTTTTTGAATTAAATAAAAGCAGTCTTCTTCTGAATATCTTTTGGAAATCTATTTAGAAAAAATATGGAAGCAGACTTTTTTCTTTATAAAATTGCGTGTTTTCTTAAAAAAATTAAGCATCATCGATTGAAAAATAGACAAAAAAAGAAGAAATCACAGATTGTATGAAAACTATCAGGCGTTTTATTTGAATATGATTAGAAAGAATCACTGTATTGCTAGGCGCTTTCTTTTTTTCTTGTGGGGAAAATACTTTTCGTTTTTGTGATAAAAATACGGTGAGGATTTTTAGCGATTTAAACGGTATACAAGCATTTTATTTGGATAAACGAGTATTTTAGAATAATAAAACAAGTGATTGTGAACAGAAACACGTTTCATTCAACTCTTTTTTTCGACTAAAAAAAAGATATTTTTTTAAAAGAAGAAGAACTTTCGTATCTATAAAATAAAACAAATTAGAAACTTTCTAACCATTATGATAATTCAAAGAATTGTAAAGACCAAAAGTTGTAAACGTTATCAAACGCCCGTAAACTAAGTATGTAATTTAAGAAAGCGCAAACAAATACTTAAGCTGTTTACTTTTTATAAGTTTATAAATAACAACTTTAATTGCGCAATAAATAGTATGGAGGAGAATAGTTATGAGTTCAAAAGTTCTTGACCAATTTCTAGAAACGAACTTGGAAGATCTAAAAGAAAAAGGATTGTTCAGCACTATCGATGTGTTAGAAGGAAGCAATGGTCCAATCATTACAGTTAATGGAATGAAAATGATCAACTTAGCTTCTAATAACTATCTAGGATTTGCTACTCGACCTGAATTGATCGAAGCAGACGTAGAAGCAACAAAACATTATGGTGCCGGAGCTGGAGCTGTTCGGACAATCAACGGAACTTTAGACATTCACCAAAAATTAGAAGAAAAAATTGCTGAATTTAAAGGAACAGAAGCAGCGATTGCTTTCCAATCAGGTTTTAACTGTAATATGGGTGCTATTTCAGCCGTGATGAAAAAAGGCGATGCAATCCTTTCAGATGCATTGAACCATGCATCAATTATTGATGGCTGCCGTTTATCAGGCGCTAAGATCATTCGCGTAAACCATCAAGACATGGAAGATTTGGAAGCAAAAGCAAAAGCTGCAACTGAAAGTGGCGAATACAACAAAGTAATGTACATTACAGACGGCGTCTTTTCAATGGACGGCGATGTTGCTAAAATCCCTGAAATCGTAGAGATTTGCGAAAAATACAATATCATCACTTATGTTGACGATGCTCATGGAACTGGCGTAATGGGCAAAGGTCGCGGAACAGTGAAACATTTTGGCATGCAAGATCATATTGATTTCCAAATGGGTACTTTATCAAAAGGTATCGGCGTTGTCGGCGGTTATGTTGCCGGAACGAAACAATTGATCACTTGGTTGAAATCTCAAGCACGTCCATTCTTATTCTCAACTTCATTAACACCAGGTGCTTCAGGTGCTTGTATCAAAGCAATCGAATTGATTGAAGAACATCCTGAATACGTAGAAACACTTTGGGAAAATGCAAATTACTTCAAATCAGAATTGAAACGCATCGGCTATGATATCGGTCAATCAGAAACACCAATCACACCAGTAATCGTTGGCGATGAAAAATTAGCACAAGAATTTTCTAAGAAATTATTAGAAAACGGCGTCTATGTAAAACCAATCGTCTTCCCAACAGTACCATTAGGCACCGGCCGTGTACGTAACATGCCAAATGCTGGTCATACTAAAGAAATGTTAGACGACGCAATCAAAGTTTACGAAAAAGTTGGTAAAGAATTAGGAATCATCAAATAAAAATTAAGTTAAATAGAGAGGAAGTCACATCCATGAAAAAAGTATTAATCACAGGTGCATTAGGACAAATCGGTTCAGAGTTAACTGAAAGATTACGTAAAGATCTAGGCGTTAAAAATGTTATCTCAACAGATATTCGTACAATCGAAGGTAGTCCAGTTGTCGAAGGCGGACAATTTGAAGAATTAGACGTAACAAACTACGACAGCTTCTTAGATGTAGCAAAACGTTATGAAGTAGATACAATCATCCACTTAGCAGCGTTACTTTCTGCAACTGCAGAAAAACGTCCAGCATTTGCTTGGAACTTGAACATGACTGGATTGATGAATGCATTAGAAGTTGCACGTGAAATCGGACCAGAAACAAAATTCTTCGCACCTTCTTCAATCGCAGCGTATGGACCAGATGCTGAATCAGACAATACACCACAAGATACTGTAATGCACCCAACAACAATGTATGGTGTGACAAAAGTTGCTGGTGAATTGTTAGAAAATTACTATCATACTAAATATGGCGTAGATACTCGTTCCGTTCGTTTCCCAGGATTGATCTCATACAAAGTAGAACCTGGTGGCGGTACGACTGACTATGCAGTAGATATTTATTATGAAGCATTGAAAAACAAATCATACACATCATTTATCGACAAAGGTACTTACATGGATATGATGTATATGGACGATGCAATCGAAGGAATCGTAAAATTAATGAACGCGGATGCAAGTCGTTTGGAACACCGTAATTCATTCAACATCACTGCAATGTCATTCGAACCAGAACAAATTGCAGCATCAATCCGTCGTCGCATCCCTGAATTTGAATTAAGCTACGATGTTGATCCAGTTCGTCAAGGAATCGCAAATTCTTGGCCAAATTCAATCGATGATAGTGACGCTCGTAAAGAGTGGGACTTCAGCCCAAGTTATGATCTAGATAAAATGACTGACGAAATGTTGGAAAGATTATCAGAAAAATTCAAAGCTGAAGGCGTTGAAACAAAAGTATCTTTTGACAGCGTGAATTCATAAAATAAGCAAGATTTCTTAATAGAACATGAGGGGAAAATAAGAAAAAAGGAAATGTTTAAAATAACGTTTCCCTTTTTCTTTCTCAATGTTAAAATAATGTTTGAACAAATAAGAAAAGTTATTAGTAGTTGGTATATCGCAATTTTTTTGTTTTATTTCTTTTATGTAATAACAATCTTTATTTGTTTTTTAAATCAAGTTAAGAAGTGAACAAACGGACACTTCAAAATTAAGGAGGAAAAATTATGGCAGTCGACCAACAAGATGTCATTGCTTCACATGAAGGTGAATTAAAACGAACAATGACATTCTTCCCAGCTCTTTCAACGGTAATGGGTACCGTAATTGGAGCGGGCGTATTCTTTAAAGCAGCCAGTGTTGCTACAGTAACTGGATCAACTAGCTTGCACATGTTATCTTGGTTCTTAGGCGGATTGATTAGTGTCTGTGCGGGACTAACTGGAGCGGAATTAGCCGCAGCTATTCCAGAAACTGGCGGGATGTTACGCTACATCGAACGTGCGTATGGTGAATTTTGGAGTTTCTTACTAGGATGGGCACAAGTTATCATTTACTTCCCAGCGAACGTAGCAGCTTTAGCAATTATTTTTGCTACTCAGTTCATCAATCTGTTTGATCTGAGTCTATCACTATTAGTACCAATCGCAATCATTGCAGCTACATCGATCATGTTGATTAACTTCTTAGGCTCAAAAGCTGGCGGAGTGTTCCAATCAATTACATTAGTTTGTAAATTAGTACCGTTGGCATTAATCGTTATCTTCGGATTGCTTCGCCAAGGTGATGTAACCGTTAGTCTTTTCCCAGTTCAAGCAGGACCTGCTGTTGGCGGATTTGCACCAGCATTAGGTGCCGGACTATTAGCTACAATGTTCGCTTATGATGGTTGGATTCACGTTGGGAATATCGCTGGAGAATTGAAAAAACCAGCACGTGACTTGCCTCGTGCCATCGCTGGTGGAATCTTAGGGATCATGCTCGTTTACTTACTTGTTCAATTTGCTTTCCTACGTACGATGAATATCTCTGACTTAGCAGGAAACGACAATGCCGCAATGCAAGTAGCCAATACAATTTTTGGCGGTATGGGCGGTAAGTTAGTAACAATCGGAATCTTAATCTCTGTATACGGAACAATCAACGGCTATACAATGACTGGTATGCGTCTTCCTTATACAATGGGTCTTGAAAAACAATTACCATTCTCTGATAAATTAGTAAAACTAAACAAAAATCAAGTTCCTTACGTTGCAGGTATCTTAGAATTAGTAATCGCGATCGGTATGATGATGATCGGCGGATTCGATATGTTAACAGATATGTTAGTTTTCGTTATCTGGATCTTCTACACATTAGTATTCATCGCAGTAATCAAATTAAGAAAAACAGAACCAGATTTGGTTCGTCCTTACAAAGTACCACTTTATCCAATCATTCCAATCATTGCCATCGTTGGCGGACTATTCATCTTATTTATGACATTAGTCAACCAATTCCAATTAGCAATGGTCGGAATCTTGATCACTGCATTAGGTATTCCGTTCTATCTTTACATGAAGAAAAAATACAAATAAAAAGTAAAACCAGCAACAGGTGTTGCTGGTTTTTTCTATAGGTGCAACAAAAAAAGTCGTGGACGATTGCCACGGCTTTAGTTGTCTTTATTCGTTGTTTCATAATAGGCTAAAAACAACTCATGGAGCTTGGGATGAGTTTTTCTTAATTGAATCAAGCGATTGGTCTCGTAAGACATGAAGCAGTGTTGGCTACTTCCAGTCGTAACGAGTTTTTCATCATGATAGACCGCATAATCAAAATCTAATCGCGTACCGGTATATTTAGTAACGATGGGTTTGATCAACACTTCATCACCAAAACGTACCATTTCTTTATAGTTGCAGCTGACTCCTAATACAGGAATCATAATGCCTTCTGCTTCGATTTTTTCAAAAGGATAGTCCATAAATGTCAGTGCATCGACACGTGCTTCTTCAAACCAGCGGATATAATTGGAATGATGGATGATGCCCATTTTGTCTGTCTCATAATAAAAAGGCTTGCGCAAATAGCCGGGATATTTTTCCATAATCATTTCCTTTCAAGAACGTATTTTTTCATATAATAGGGTAAAGCTTCACTGATTGATGTCGGCAGGACGACGTAATTATTCTTTGCCAATGTATCACCAATTAAGCTGTGGAGATAGACCGCTGCAGCGATTGTGTCCGTATTTTTTTCGAACTGTGCCAAAAAACCAGTGATTATTCCAGCCAACGTATCTCCCATACCGCCAGTAGCCATTCCTGGATTGCCCAGTGGATTTTGATAGCAGGTCGTTTTGTCATAAATAGTCGTACGATGACTCTTCAATACGAGAATCGCACCTAGATTTTCTTGTTGGATGCGATTGTTCTCAGCAGTTTGTTGATCAAAAGATAAACCGCTCAATCGAGCCCATTCTGCTTGATGCGGAGTGAAAACAGTCTGTGCCGGATAGGTCAAAGATAATTGATGTTTGCTAAAAAGCGAGATCGCTGAACCATCGATCACTAGCCATTGGGAGGCTTTTTGATTTGTCAGAACATGTTGTAATAATTTCAATGCAGAGGACTCTAAGCCAAGTCCAGGGCCAATCAAAATCACATCTGCCGTTTCTAATACTGAATGAATCAGTTCGGTATCTTCAAGCGATATGACCATAGCTTCTGGTAGGCGTGCATGAAGAGCACTATGATTTTTTGCTGCAGTAATAACGCTCGTTAGACCAGCACCACTTTTAACACAGGCTTCAGCACTCATGATGATTGCACCGCCGTATTGCTGATTGCCACCAATCAAAACAGCACGGCCAAAAGTTCCTTTATGAGAAATTGGCGGTCGCTTTTTGATCACTTGGTGTAAAATAGCTTCACTTAATTGGATCATTTCATCACTTGCTTTCATTGAGAGATATTTTTTATTATTTCGTGAAAAATAATGGGATAAAACTTGCTGTCATCTTATTATAAGCAAAAAAAGAAATCTGTCCTAGTGTTTCTTAAAGAGTTTTCATTGTTATTCTATTGAATAGAATGCTATCATTATAGTGGTTTTAATTAAAGGAGGAATCTTTCAATGACAATCGATTTTAAAAAAGAAGTCGAGGCACGTAAAGAGGATCTATTAGCAGATCTATTCACTTTATTACGTATCAAAAGTGAACGTGAAGACGACAAAGCAACTAAAGAAGCCCCATTCGGACCTGGACCAGTGGAAGCATTAGAGAAGATGCTTGAGATCGCAGAACGCGATGGCTTCAAAACAAAAAATGTCGACAACTATGCCGGCCATTTTGATTACGGTGATGGCGAAGAAACATTAGGAATCTTCGGTCACTTAGATGTGGTACCTGCTGGCGACGGTTGGGATTCAGACCCTTACGAACCAGAAATTCGCAATGGTAAATTATATGCTCGCGGATCAAGTGATGACAAAGGCCCTTCAGTTGCGGCTTATTATGCAGTGAAAATCATCAAAGAATTAGGTTTGCCAATCTCTAAAAAAATCCGTTTTGTCTTTGGAACTGATGAAGAAAGCGGCTGGGGAGATATGGACTACTACTTTGAACACGAAGAAAAACCTGATTTTGGTTTCTCACCAGATGCGTATTTCCCAATCATCAATGGTGAAAAAGGAAATGTGACCATGATCCCTCATTTTGACGGAACGAACGGCACTTCTTATGTTTTAGTAAGTTTTGAAGCTGGTCTGCGTGAAAATATGGTCCCTGGAAATGCTGTTGCCGAAGTAAAAGTGGCTGATGCTGAAACTGCTGAAAAAGTAGCTGCAGATTTTAAAAATTATGTAGAAAACAATCCAGTTAGCGGAAAAGCAGAAGTTGCTGGTACAACGGTTACTTTACATTTAGATGGAAAAGCAGCTCATGGTGCTAGTCCTCAATTAGGAACGAATGCCGGGACATTCTTAGCAGTCTTTTTAAACAATTATGACTTTGATAAAGGCGCAAGAGCCTTTATCGAAAACAGCGCAGCATACATCCACGAAGATGTATATGGAAAGAAATTAGGCGTTGAGTTTGACAATGAAAAAATGGGCGAATTGACAATGAATGCTGGAATCTTCAGCTTCAAAGCTGGTCAAGAAAACGATAACCGGATCACATTGAACTTCCGTTATCCTAAAGGCACTACTGCCGAAGAAATCAAAGCGAAATTAGAAGAATTATTCGGTTCAGAAGTGAAAGTGACTCAAGGGGGACATCATATGTTGCCTCATTACGTACCAGCAGATGATCCATTAGTTGCTACTTTGTTGGATACTTTTGAAGAACACACAGGTATCAAAGGAGAAGAAAAAGTTATCGGTGGCGGAACATTCGGTCGTTTGCTCGAACGTGGTGTTGCCTACGGTGCTCAATTCCCTGGATTTGAAGATACGATGCATCAAGCCAATGAATATATGTCAGTAGAAGATATTTTGAATTCTGCAGTCATCTATGCTGATGCAATCTATCGCTTGGTAAAATAATCAAATAGTTACATGTATGAGGGTGCGACTGCAATCGCACCCTTTTTTCATCAATTCTGAATATAAAAACAACGTATGCCTAAGTATTGGCATACGTTGTTTTTATTCAGTAATCATTCGTTCGATACTTAAAACAGCGCCGGTTTTCGCATCTGCTTTAAATTCATATGCGACCAAGTGCTCGTCTTCTGTGCGGGTGATTCCGCCAGAAAGAACATCCATCGTGATGGCAAATTTTTGCATGCGTTCGGTGTCAAAAGAAATCCAAGAACCTTCGATTGGACCTTCTTTTAAAAAGTCAGCTTTGATTTGATCCAAGACTTTATCGGGAGACATCTTTTGTTTTTTTCTATAATAATGATTGGCAGCAATACCAGCAGCTACCCCAATCGATGTGCCGATGGCGAGACCTTGAATAAATTTTTTAGCCTTCTCCATAGTACAAACCTCCTTGAGCTCATTAATAGATTTTACAGCGGATCCCACTAACCTGTTGATAAAGTGAAAACAAATGAAGAGAAATCATTTCAGTCTAATGGCATACCAGTTGAATAACTAGATCAAAGTACAAATCAGCGCTTCCACTATTTTATACTCATCTTATTTTAACATAAATAAAAGCAAGACTGATAAGAAAGACTGCGAGTGACCTTCTTTCTCAAAAAGAATGAAAAGTGTATAATCAAAGTAGTAAAAGAAAAGGGCGTGACGGAATGATTATTCCTAAAAATATTGAAGAATTAGCTAGTTATGCTGAAAAAGGAAAGAATGTTTTCTTCTTTACTGCGGGCTGGTGCGGTGACTGCAATTTTATCAAACCACAGATGCCAGATATCGAAGCAGAATTTCCGCAGTTTCAATTTATCCAAGTTGATCGAGATGACTACATTGATGTAGCAGCTGAATGGAATATCTTCGGGATTCCAAGCTTTGTCGTACTGAATGACGGGGAAGAATTGGGCCGGTTAGTGAATAAAAATCGTAAAACTAAAAATGAAATCGCTGAATTTTTACAACGAGTGGAAGGGTAGGAAAGTGTTATGTTCACACAATCATATCAAAACATCTTAGTCGGCATTGACGGCAGTGATCAAGCGATGGAAGCATTTAAAAAAGCTTTGGCAGTTGCTAAACGAAATCAAGGGACTGTATATGTAGCCAATGTAATCGATCATCAAATGTATACCTTCATGAGTTACTCGCCATTAAATCAAAACATTATGGATCAGCTAGCTGGAGATGCAAAAGATTTAATCAATGACTGTAAAGATTTTGGAAAAGAATTCGGTTATGATAAGGTCGAAGGCATCATCGCCTATGGTTCGGCAAAAGAGGCGATGGCAAAAACGTTGCCAGAAAAGTATGACATTGACTTAGTCATGGTTGGGCAATCGGGTCTAAATGCAGTAGAACGTTTCATGACTGGCAGTGTCGCTAGTTATGTCATCAAAGAAGCTTTGTGCGACGTGTTGATCGTTCATCCAAGTACAAAATAAAAAGCTGGCTTGTCCAGCTTTTTGTTTGGAAACAAATAACTAAGATTTTATGGTCGTTTTTGCTAGAAAACATAACGATTTTGATTACTAACTAGTTGTTGATTAAGTTAGAAATGAAAAAAATCTCATGCAAAATGCTTGATAGATTTGTTAAGATACGAGAGGACTATGACGGGAGGGAAAGACGTGATTTTTGCGTATAATAAACAAAATGTTGGCGATACATTGATGGTCATCGTCAAAAATGATGAAAACGAAGAAAATTCAATGGAAAGAAAGGGCGATGTTGCCCGTATCCAAGCGTTAGACGGAACCACCGTTGCTTGGAATTTTTTCAACGCATCAAATTATTTAACCATTCAAGGAAACGGCCAAGTTGAATTGCTAGAAAAAGATATTGAGACATTGAATGAACAATTGAAACTAGCAGGGTTTGAAGAACGCTTGGTGGCAGATCTTTCACCTAAATTTGTAGTAGGTTATGTGAAAACATGTATCCCACATCCTGATTCAGATCACCTACACATTACGGAAACAGAAATCGATGGCGGTAAGACGCTACAAATCGTGTGCGGTGCGCCTAATATTGAAGCTGGCCAAAAAGTCGTGGTAGCAAAACCCGGAGCAATGATGCCTGATGGTCAAATTATTTGGCCTGGAAACTTGCGCGGTGTTGATAGCTTTGGAATGATTTGTTCAGCCAAAGAACTTCATTTGCCAAATGCACCAGAAAAAAGAGGAATCTTAGTCTTAGCTGAAGATTCTAAAATTGGCGAAAAATTCGAAGTAGGTAAATAAAAAATCGTAACAGAAAGTAAAAAACTATCCAAACGATCTAGTGTAAAGCAACTGTTTATCGCAGAAGCCATACATTAATAGTTTGGATAGTTTTTTTGTCTAATTGTTTCCTTGTTGATCTGAGTTTGATTGCAATGAAGACGTATCTGTACTCAATTTGATTGAAACAGTTTCTTTCTTGTTTTGACGATAGTAAGTGATTTTTACAGTGTCACCAACTTTATATTTATATAAAGCAGATTGTAGTTCAACACCCGTTGCAACTTCGGTGTCACCGATTTTAGTGATTACGTCATATTTTTTCAAGCCAGCTTGATCAGCAGGTGTAGCAGATTGAACTTTTACAACTAAGACACCATTAGTAACAGAAGTTGGAACTTTGACGATCTCACTTAATTGTTCGGTGGACAAATCAGAGAGATTGACCATTGAGATACCTAGCGCTGGACGGATCACTTTACCGTCTTTTTCTAGTTGATTGATGACATTTACGACATCATTACTTGGGATGGCAAATCCAATCCCTTCAACACTGACATTTGATTCTGTTTGGACGATTTTGCTAGAGTTGATCCCAACAACTTGACCAGCCATATTGACTAGCGGACCACCGGAATTACCAGGATTGATAGCAGCGTCAGTTTGGATTGCATTGATATTAACCGTTTGTCCATCTTCAGTTTGATTGACTACTTGTCGATTCAAAGAAGAAATGATTCCTGAAGTCACAGAATTTGCATATTGTGAACCAAGGGGAGATCCTAAAGCAATCGCAGGTTCACCAACTTTTAGATTACTAGAATCCCCAAAAGTCGCCGGTTTGATAGAAGTTACTTTATCTGATTCGACTTTTAGAACGGCTAAATCAGTATAGGCATCTGTTCCAACTAACGTTGCTTTGACTTTTGAACCATCTTTTAATAAAACTTCAAGGCCATCTTGATTTTCCACCACATGATTGTTCGTTACGATATAGGCAGTCTTTCCTTCAACTTTATAGATGACCCCAGAACCTTCGGAAGCTTCTTCTAATTGTCCATTTTCACTTTGTGACTGTTGTTCTTCAGTGCTGCCAAAAATATCAGAAAAATCTCCGAGACCACTTTGTGACTGTTGTTTTTGTAAGTTGATGACTGAAACGACAGCTTCTTGCACCTTATTAGTAGCATCAGTGATGTCTGAATTTACACTAACTTTCATATTACTAACAGTTGTCTTACCAGCACTTGGGGAACCGCTAGTACTTTGGTTGTTAGGAGCAAGCAATGAGCCATTTGCTACATAAAAAATTCCAATTGTTAAAACAGCACCAAGAATACCGCCTAATAGACTAATCCCAAATCGTCTAAAGAAACCAGAAGACTTTTTGGGTGTTGGGGTAATATCTTTTCTTATCATATTTTCCTCCACCTCTACAATAATTTAAGTTATATTGAGTATAGTATTTTTCTATAAGTTAAGTCTACTACACTGATTTGACTTTTTTATGAAAAAGTTTTGGAGGAAAATATAGATATCGAAAGAAAAAAATGTTTTCCACAAAATCAGTGGAAAACTAAGGGAAAAAGTTGTTGATTAAACAAATTTAATTATCCACATAAATGTGGATAATAGGGATAACTTAGTGGAAAACATATGTTTGCAGGAAGAAATCGCTCAAAAAAAGGAGAATACACACAATTTCCTGGGGATAACTCTGTGATTAGTGTGTATAACTTAGTGGAAAAAAGGTGGAACAAGATGAATATAAAAATTATCTCTGTGGGAAAATTAAAAGAAAAATATCTTGTACAAGGAATTTCAGAGTATACAAAACGATTATCAAAATATTGTAAGGTCACCCTCATCGAAGTCGCCGATGAAAAGGCTCCAGAAAAACTCAGTGAGGCTGAGATGATCCAAGTTAAAGAAAAAGAAGGCGAACGCATCTTAGCTAAAATTAAAGAACAAGAATACGTCTTCGCTCTTGCAATCAATGGTAAAAATCCTAGCAGCGAAGAGTTTGCTGATGCACTAGATAACCTCCAAACTCGTGGAAAAAGTCAGTTTGTGTTCGTCATCGGCGGTTCTTTAGGACTAAGCACTCAAGTTCTTCAACGCAGTAACACACAAATCTCATTTGGCAAAATGACCTATCCACACCAATTGATGCGCCTCATATTAGTCGAACAAATCTATCGCGCATTTCGAATCAATACAGGAGAACCATATCATAAATGATGATATTTTTTTGAAAAAAACATTGATGTAGCAAGGTCTATATTGATGAATCGTAGGGAGATGATATGGGTAGAATTACCATGGAAGAATAAAGAAATTCACTGTTACTACAGATGAAATAAATCTCAATTGATGAAACTGTGAATATACACTCAAGTAGATCGTTTTTAAAAGTATCAATATTTAAAATTCATCTTTGTTGGAAAAGGCCCAAGAAAGAATGGTACGATTTTGAATTGCTGTTGAAAGGGCTGTTAGTTTTACTTATCATAAAAAAGATATAAAAACCTTTTAGCAGAATGGGAGGAGAAACTATTGGAAGAAATGACTTTTATGCAGATACAAATGATTTATCCCAAAGCAACCTTTTCGAAAAAAGAACCGCAGTTTAGTGATATTATATCTATTCCAATTATAGGTGGATATGCATGTTTCTCAAAGGAAGATTTAACTGAACGAGAAACTCTTTTATTCTCTTCTTTAAATCATGGTCGATCAATTAACAGGAGAAATCACCCGTGGTATGAAATTTTGTTTAGAAACAAAACAATCAAGAAAGATGGAGAATATCGGATAATACAGGTTCAGATGAAATATTTAGAAGAGTCTCAAAAGGAAAATATCTTAAAAGAAATATTAGAAATAATTCCAAACTGCGTAGATTCTTTTTTTTATCAACAATTTTTATTAATAATTGAAAAAAAAGATCTAGATAATCTATTAATTAATGATCTTGAAGGAATATTTCTTGCTTTAGATATGGACTTTGATTTATCCACAAGGCTTTTTTTAGGTCCGTTTCATACATGGAAACATGATTTTTGTCAATTATTTCATGAAGAGAAACAAATTTTTATTGATTCTTTGAAGAAAAATTTTAATGTGAAATGTTTAGAGCTTTCAAATTGTGCTGTTTCTTTTTTTTCCAACCAAATTGCTAGTGAGAGTAGCCTTTTGTCGTCATTACACCAAGACTGGTTTGGTGAGGAAGAAATGATTAGTTTAGTTAAAATATTATGGAAACAACAAGGTAATTTTAGTTCTGCAGCAAAAGAATTATTTATGCATAGAAACTCATTACTCTATAAAGTTGAAAAGTTTCAAGAACAGACTAGGTTGAATTTAAAAAATAACGATGATCTTTTTTTGTGTTATTTGCTCGTCACCATTTTTTCTTAAATATTTCTTGTATCAATTAATTGATATTTGGACAGGTTACCTAGTATTCATCTTTTATTTTAGGCAGTTTGACGATGAAAAGTACAGCGCTTTCATATAAGGTGTTTTTATACTAAATAGAAATGGGGAAGCATTGATGACAGAATTATCATTAAAACATATTTACAAAAAATACGAAAATAATGACAACTATTCTGTAACAGATTTTAATTTAGAAATTGCAGATAAAGAGTTTATTGTTTTTGTGGGACCATCCGGATGTGGAAAATCGACTACTTTAAGAATGGTTGCAGGGTTGGAAAGTATTTCAGAAGGTGAATTTCTCATTAACGGAGAAAAAATGAATGAAGTTGCACCAAAAGATCGAGATATAGCGATGGTATTCCAAAACTATGCACTATATCCACACATGACGGTATTTGATAATATGGCTTTTGGATTGAAACTACGCAAATTTGAGAAAGGTGAAATCAAAAGTAGAGTGGAGAATGCTGCAGAAATTTTAGGCCTGACAAGTTACTTGAATAAGAAACCTGCATCTTTATCTGGTGGTCAAAGACAGCGAGTAGCACTTGGTAGAGCTATTGTTCGTGATGCTAAAGTCTTTCTGATGGATGAACCTTTATCAAATTTAGATGCAAAATTGAGAGTCGCTATGCGTGCGGAAATTGCCAAGCTTCATCAGCGCTTAAATACGACAACTATTTATGTTACACATGATCAAACTGAAGCGATGACAATGGCCGATCGTATTGTAATTATGAAAGATGGTATCATTCAGCAAATAGGATCACCACAAGAAGTATATAATAAACCTACAAATGCATTTGTAGCTGGATTTATTGGATCACCAGCAATGAACTTCTTTAACGTCACTCTTACCAATGGATTTATCACTGATGGCAATGATTTACGCTTACGTGTTACAGAAGGGAAATACAAAGTTTTGAAGGAGAAGGGATACGAAGGTAAGAAGTTGATTTTTGGAATCCGTCCTGAAGATATTCATACAGAACCGATTGCAATAGAAGTAACTCCAGACTCAACGGTAATAGCAGAAATCGTTGTTTCTGAATTATTAGGTGCAGAAACAATGCTGTATTCAAGAGTTGGAACGACTGAATTCGTATCTAGAGTAGACGCTCGTGACTTTTTAGAACCTAAAGAAAAAATCGAATTAGCATTCAATACCAGTAAAGCTCATTTCTTTGATATAGAGACTGAGGAAACTATTTCTATTCCCTAATTAAGAATTTTTAATTGTTCATATGGGATAGAAGGTTATGGCTCTGTCATTGCACCTCATGGAGAATATTTTGTTTTGACAACATAAGTAAGGTGGTAAAACAAGAGTGAATATTAAGCAATTTACTAAATTTCATAAACTTTTTGAAGTAGTCTATCATTTAATTGTGTTGAATCTTCTTTTTATTGTTGGAATAATTTCTGGTGGAATAATTTTTGGTATCTTACCTAGTGCGTATAGTCTTGTTCAAGGAATAGAAAGACTCAACAATGGAGAAGAAACTAAGGTAAAATTTTTTTTTAAGGATTTCAAAGATTCTTTTTTTTCAATTAACACATCTTGCTTTAAACTTTTAATGTTAATTATTATTTGGTTTGTTCAGTTTATATTGTTTGATCGATTTTTTAATTCAATTTATTTTATTCTGACAGGCTCAATATTGCTGCTATTGGTGACATATGCAACAAATACACCTATCTATAGTGAAAAAAACAATATAAAAAGATTAGTCGGTACGTTTTTAATCAATCCTAAATTAAATTTCTATTTACTATTATTGAGTTGTATTTTTCTATATGTAAATGAACATATTTCTGGGTTATGGCTATTTTTGAGCTTCTCTGCATTCCAATATTTTTTTGAAAAAGCAAAAAAGACTTTACTAAGAGCATGAAACATAGTAGAATAAAACCAAAATAAAGAAAGCGCTAACTTTCTTTATTTTATATTTTTGGATATGTATTTAATCGATTAAATATATTTTTTTATTTTTTCATTTAATCGATTAAATGGAAATTAATAGTTGTTATATAAGTGCTTGTAAATATTATGATAGATATAATTTCATAATTAAACGATTAAATAGAGGTGAATAAAATTGAAAAAAGCAACTATTAAAGATGTTGCCCGACTAGCAAAAGTTTCAACTGCGACTGTCTCAAATGTCATGAATAATTCACGATTTGTGCAACAGGATACAAGAGAAAAAGTTCTGAAATCAATGGAAATATTAAAGTATAGACCAAGCAATCTAGCAAAATCTATGAAAGGCGTTGGTTCAAAGGTAATTGGATTAATTATCCCTTCGCAAGAGCAAGATTCATCTTCAGAGCTTTTTTCTATCTTAGCATCAGGAGTTGAAAGTGAACTAGGGAAAGCTGATTACCAACTGATAATAGCTAATTCTCATGAAAGAGTATCTGAAGAACAGAATCGTTTAGAGTTGTTCAATTCTAGTATGATTGAATATGTGGATGGAATAATCATCGCTCCCACTTCAGGCTTATTAAAAAATATTGATCAAATAGCATCAAATACGACGTTGCCAATTGTTTTTGTCGATAGGAAACCGAATGATTTAGAAAGATATGATGTTGTATACACAAATAACTACTCAGTAACAATGGATTTATTGGAAGATATTTTAGATCGTGGTTATGAGGATATCATTTTTATTTCAGGTCCGACTGATGTTTCATCCACAATTGAACGAAACACAGCGTATGAAAAGATATTTTATAAACTGAATGGAAATAGAACACCAAAAAGATTTGAAACAATTTCATCATTTGAAGCGGGCTATAAGTTAGGGGAGGCGGTAATAGATTCATTTGAAGATAAAAAGACAGCCATCTTATTTGGAAATAATACGATAGCGATGGGAACTATTAAGTATTTAATTGATCATGAGTTTTCAATTCCTGATGATGTGGGGATAGCAGTTTATGATGACTACTCCTGGATGGAAATAGCCAAAACACCATTAACAGCAATCAGGCAACCGGCATTTGAGATGGGAAAAGAATCGGCAAAGTTAATTTTGGATAGTATAAACAATCAGGAGCATATAACGAAAAGAGTAGAGATACCATCAAAAATTATTGAAAGAAGATCATTATGAGGTGATTAAAATGAAACGGAAATTGATTAGTATTGGTTTTGCATTAACGGCCCTATTAACTTTAACAGCATGTGGTGATAAGGAAAGCAGTTCAGCCAAAGAAAATGGTAAAACAACTATTGATTTTGCTATCCATGTTGCCAATCCAGCCGATCAAGAACCAGCCTTTAATGCAGTTGTAAAAGCATTTGAAAAGGAAAATCAGAACATTGATATTAATTTGGAAGGGAAGGAACAATCAGAGCATGTTAAGAACATGAAAATGCGATCTCAATCTGACAAACTTCCGGATATTTTTTGGATGCTACCCGCTTCGGCCAAAGAATTACAAGATGCAGGGGTATTAGCTGATTTATCCAGTTTTTTAAAAGATCATAAAGACATCAAGGATTCATTTGATGGACGTGAGAACATGATCGAACCTTTTAAGGATGGGAAGGTTCAATATGGGATGCCTTACCAACCATTAGTGACAGGTCTGTATTATAATAAAAAAATTTTATCTGACAACGGATTTGAAAAACCCGAGACTTTTGAAGACTTGATGAAAATAGCGAAAACACTCGATGAAAAAGATATTGTAACAATTTCTAAAGGTGCAAAAGATAGCTATTCAGTTTGGGCGTTTCTTATTATGCTATCACGTTACGGTTATTTGGATAAGGTAGATAATATTTTAGCTGGTAAAGAAAAGTACAATAACAAAGACTTTGTACATTACTATGAAAAAATTGCCGAGCTTCGTGATGCAGGAGCATTTCCCAAAAATGTGAGTACACAATCCTATTTTCAAGCAGTTGAACAATTTACCACTGGAAAATCAGCGATGTTAGATTCTGGATCTTGGGATGCACAAAAAATTGAGTCTAGTAAAGTTGGTAATGACGTAGGATTTTGGTGGGGACCAACTTTCAAAGATGGTGTGGGCAATCAATTTTTAAGCTCTGTTGTTCCCTCTGCACCGTTGGTGGTGAGTAAAGCTGCTTTTGAAGATAAAAACAAGAAAGCTGCTATAGAAAAATTCTTTGCATTTTACTACGGTCAAGAAGGTATTCAAATTATGGTTGATAATAAAATTCCTCCAATGACTAATATATCTGTAGAAGTTGATGAAAAAGAATCTCCTGTATTTACAGACATTATCAATAATATGGCAGATTCTAAATGGACTAGTCAAGAAAACCAACCTGATTTAGTTGTATCTGAATCAATTGGAAATGCAATGTATGACAGTATTTATGGTGTTATTGTTGGTAACTATAGCCCTGAAGAAGCAGCTAAGGTTGTACAGAATAGAATAGACGATACAAAATAAATTTTAGAGGTGATTTTTTATGAAGTGGTATAGTTCAACCCGTAATAAAGTCATTCTGATACTACCTACATTGCTACTTTATTTAGTTTATATTATTGCTCCGATATTTATTGCTGCCTACTATAGTTTTACAAAATTTTCAGGAATCGGTCAGCCTCAATTTATCGGTATATCAAACTACCTAAGATTATTTAGAGATCCAATTTTCATAATAGCATTAAAAAATACAATCATTGTATTGTTGGTCACTATTCTGATTCTAATCCCAGGAGCTTTTCTACTATCTCTTCTGATGAATCGGAATATGAAAGGGCTCACATTAGTTCGAGCAATCAACTATGCACCTTCAATTGTGGCACCTATTATGGTCGGATTGATCTGGGTCTTTATTTTAGATCCGAAAATTGGACTTATTAATGTTTTTTTAGAAAAAGTAGGTTTAACTAGGCTTGCTTTAGAGTGGATTGGAGGAGATAAATTAACACCGTTTTCTGTAGCTATTGTCCAAAGTTGGCAATCATTAGGTTATATAGCGACCATCTTTCTAGCTGGCCTGACTTTAATACCAGAGGAGCTATATGAAGCAGCCGATATTGATGGAGCAACTAGTTTTCAAAAGGTAGTAAATATCACGATTCCGATGTTAAATGAAACCTTTAAAATGAATCTGATTTTAGTCATTACTTTAGTATTCAAGATATTTGAGACTGTCTTACAGTTGACCAATGGTGGTCCTAACCATTTATCAGAAGTTCTTGTTACCTATATGTATGGGATGACGTTCACATCAGGTGAATACGGATATGGTATGTCTATTGCTGTTATGACCCTTATAGTCACCTTTGTATGTGCCGGAATAATATTCGGAGGCTTTACATTAGTAAAGAAACTTAGAGAGAAGGAGTTGGATAGTGACTAATGGATATCAAGAAAGATAGAAATATTTTTTTAAGCATTATTACTTATCTAATCACTTTAATTATTATGATTCCATTTCTTTGGATGATTCTGCTTTCGTTCAAGGACAGTTCAGCTATTTTAACAGACACTCTGTCGCTGCCTAAATCATTAGATTTATCAAATTTTAATCGGGCTTTTGCAACCTTAGATTTCAAATTGATTTACAAAAATACGTTTATTATTGCTATAGTAGCGATCTTTTTTGAAATGATTATCACATACATGAGCTCATTTGCTTTGAGTAGATTTATTTTTAGAAGAAAAAGAATTAGTCAGGGATTGTATCTTCTTTTCATAGCAGGACAAGCGATTCCACCATTCATTTTGCTATTTCCAATTTATCGACTTACGATTTCTGCTGGAATTGAGAATACTTATCTGTCGCTAATACTGCCTTATATAGCAACATCAATAGGATTTAATACGTTATTATTCACAGGTTTTTTGAAAGAATTTCCAAGCGAATTAGAAGAAGCGGCATTGTTGGATGGATGCAATTTATTTGAGTTATGTTGGAAAATTGTTTTTCCGGTAGTTAAACCGGTAGTTGTAACTATCTTTATCTTTAATATTTTATACATTTGGAATGAATACCCATTTGCAGCGACCTTGATTAGTGATAGTTCTAAAATGACCATTCCGTTGGCAATCTCAGAATTTAAAGGTAGATACAATATCGATTATGGTGGAATCGTTGCAGCAAGTATTTTATTAATCATTCCACAATTGACATTCTATGCAATTTTCCAAAAGAAAATTATCAAAGGAATGACTGCAGGTGCAGTTAAAGGATAAAAATTTAAATTAAGTGAGGAATTTATGATGAACAATTATTCAAATGGAAACATGCAGGCTTTAACCAAAATGACGAATGCACGCTCGGCAAGAGTATCTAGCTATGATCATAGTGGAAAGAATCAAGATTATTGGATGATTCCTCCAGGTGAATCTATTACACTAGGAGAAATCGATGGTCCGGGTTGTATTACTCATATATGGATGACCTCTTTCTGTCGAAAAATTATGGGTCCAAGCATCGTTGACCCTGTTTTAGGAAGTAATGTTGCTCCAGCCAATGAGATTCATAATGCTTTAGGAATTACATGGGAAGAACAGGATCCGTTTTATTACCGAAAAGCTTTGATTAAAATTACTTGGGATGACCAAGATACTCCTAGTGTTTTAGTACCATTGGGAGACTTTTTCTGCATTGGACACTCATTACCTGGGAATTTTGAATCTATGCCCTTTAACGTATCTGTAAAACCCGAAGAGGCTGGGAAGTTTGGAGCTCCTTGCGCTTTGAACTGTTTTTTCCCTATGCCATTTAATAAAAAGGCAAAAATCGAAATAATTAATGAAAATGAATTACCCTTTGCTTTGTATTTCTATGTTGATTATGAGTTATATAAAGAAGAACTTCCCGAAGATACAGTTTATTTCCATGCAAATTGGAAAAGAAATAATCCAAATAATGGCTGGGGGAATGATCTACAAACCAATAGTCCTGATGTTCAGGCTATTAGTAATTTATCAGGAAAAGATAATTATGTTTTATTGGAGACTGAAGGGAAAGGTCATTATGTAGGTTGCAATTTATCAGTGAATCATTTCCAAGGTAGTTGGTGGGGCGAAGGCGATGACATGATTTTTATTGATGGGGAAGAAATGCCAAGCATAAACGGAACAGGTACAGAAGATTATTTTAGTTTTGCTTGGGGAATGCAGAAGAATCACTTCTTATATAATGGAACAATTATTCATGAAGGAGATATGCCTGGCTATACTGTTGCCTATAGATTCCATATTGCTGATCCAATTCATTTTTCAGAAAAAATAAAAGTAACTATTGAACACGGTCACGCGAATCATTTATCAGATGACTGGTCTTCTACAGCCTATTGGTACCAGACCATTCCATCCCCAACTTTAGATATCTTACCAGTAGAAGAACGACTTCCGATTGTTGCAACATTATCAAAACCAGTCCAAAAAGAGAAAGCAACATTAACTATTGAACAAGAACAAGCTTTTGCCGATGCTAAAGCGCGAGAAGAATATTATCGATCGGAAAAAGAAAAACAAATGAAGTTAAAATATGAAAAGACTCATCGAGCGATGGAGGAGAATTTAGAAGATATTCAACGAGTAAAAAAATCACTATAAATAATGAAAGACTAACTATATAGAGTCAAGTGAAAATTAGCTAAATCAAAAAAATATTTTATAACAGTTAATTCCAAAAAA